>JAOUAE010000185.1 GCA_029861085.1 Candidatus Nitrosopumilus sp.
TCTTTAACCTTGTTTAGTGATTCCATCACTTCTGGATTTCCAATTTGACGCATCAGTTCTGCTGCATCAGAAACAGTGCCTTTGATTTCGCTTAGTTTACTAGGTTTAATCATTTCCATCTTAACTTACTCCTTTATCTCCAAGAAAGATCCATAATCTGTTTCACTATGATTTGAAGCAAGTGGTTGGACTCTGTTACTTTGGTGTGTCTGTACAAGAAAGATAAAACCATTGGCTGCAAACAATGAATTCAGTATTCCAAATTCGATGTTATTTACAAGGAAATCATTTGCAGCCAACAAAACATTCAAACTTGCCAATGAGAGAAAAATGATTGGTAAATTTTTACCAACTTTTGTTATTATATCCAACGAATATATCAACATGGAGATCTCTGTGGAACCAGAAATGACTGGGACCCACTGCATGGAACTTTTCCCTATTTTCTTCTCATCAGCATAGTTAGCCATCATCATTATCATGCATCTACCTTGTTTTTGATGCCATTCATCATTTTTGTAGTCACATGGCTGGTTTCTTTTCTAACAGTGTCAACACCATCTTTTACTGCTTGGATTGTGTTAGGTGATGTTTTTCCAGCAACTGTTGCAAGATCTTTTACAGTTATCATGGATTCTTCTGCAGATTTCAAAGTATTTTCTACAGCATTGGCGGTTTCATGCACGATACCATTCCTTTTGAAATCTTGTGTTGTTTCACTAATGTTCTTTGCAATATCACGTGCAGCAAATGAACCGTCACGTATTGCTAAGGCAACTTCTGGAATGGCCCCGCTCTCACGAAGTGTTTGCATGGTTTGTCGCATTTGGAGTGAATACTCTCTAATGTTCCTCGAAATATTTTGGATGTTCTCAACAGTTTGATTTGCATTCAACTGTTGAAGTCTAACTTCTTCTGAAGATAGATTTGGATTGTTGTTATAATTTTTCATATTTTGCTTTATACAAAAATTGTTAATAATACTCACGAATAATTTATTCATATCAATGGTTCATTTTTGAAGTTCTAAAATTGTCTAGAAAAGGTTTAGAAATCTAAGTAGTGGAAATATTCTAATTAAATTAAAATCAGGGCTCAAGTCGAATAGAACTTGAATGATTTTAGTAATTAATTTAGTTCCATAATAGGGAATCAAACTTTTAGTTCAAAACCCCAATTAACGCTTTTTAGAAAGTGTCATGCGGTAATTTTTTGTTCCATTCTCTAGACCATTTTCGAATCAAGTATACAAATACTGTAAAAAGAATTACAAGATAAGCAATCTGAATTATAATATAGACAAGGTGTTCACCAAAATACACTAATTCCAAATCCGCACCATCATCAACACCAAAACCATAATCAATTCCCCAGCTCACTATGCTAAACAATATAGAAATCAAAATACCTAACCTGAGTTTTTCTATCCTGTAAAGGGCAAATAATGATAAAATAGGAATGAATATGTAAATTGTCCGTACAGTAAGATTTACTGGTGCTTTTTTAGCCATCATTATCCCGAGATTCAACCATTGAATAGCTCTTTGATTGTTTTGTCATTTCAATACCTCGTCAACGTGCTGTAGATATTCCGATATGGTGTATGTTTTGCCATTGCAGAAATCACAATGACATTCGTTGCTCATTGTAAGATTTTCTTAGTGTTTTTTGCATCTACCAACATGCCCAAGAGGTTTATTTGTGCATCCTTTAACAATGCAATAATAGACAGACCTATGATTTTTACTCTTTAATTCAATTGTCATTGTATTTCTTTCCACCCAAAACCACTATCATATTTTTTCATACCGCATTTAATACAACGTATAATTGCTGGAGAACCATCTGTCTTCCATTCATGATGACATTGTTTTTCATTTGTCATTTGTCTATTATCCTAACCATGAATTTGTTACAGAGAGGGCATTGTATGTAAGTGCTTAAATCCATAGTTATTGGCATATCGCAACTCTTACAATTCCATCTTGGCATATATCATAATCACATCCATCAAATATTTCACTTTCTTTATTTTCTGTCAATTACCAATATCCTTCTCATACTCTTCACAGACCATCATCCTGTAGGAAAACATGCTTGATCCTGTCTGTCATGCAAGTGACCGATTTTGTAGTATCTGATATAGATGTATAATTCGTTTGTCATTCATCAGGTTCTTCCAAAGACCATTTTAACATGCAAAAGTGATCAAATATCTGGCTTGCAATTCTTTGAACAGTAGTCGTACTGCATGCTGCTGGACACAGCAGAGATATGAAACCTTCCGCACGTGATGCAAATCTTTTCCATGATTCTGATGTTGCATTGTCACTCTTATACAATACTGTAGGCTGATTTTTAGGTAGAGTCAATTTCTTTCCTCAGTTGCTGCCTTGTTTTTATTAGATAAAGAGTATGTGATTTCATGGTTTTATAGACACACAAACCAGAAACTTTTCAACAAATTCCTCTCTTGTGAGTATTTTTCTGAGGGTTTTTTGAAAGGTTTTCAACAGTATAGAACTATTTTTTTATTTTAATAAGAAGTATTTTGTGTACTAAAGAAATTTAATTATCGAATTTATTGAGAGTAACATGACTAGGGCAATTGTTCTTGGCGGTTCACGTGGAATAGGTAAGGCAATTTCAGATTCACTCAAA
>JAOUAE010000045.1 GCA_029861085.1 Candidatus Nitrosopumilus sp.
CTTATTTCTATTTGAAAATAGAGATTTAGATCAGTTTGGCATTTCCTTCAAAAATTTGTCCAATTGTAAATAAACAGGCTTTTGTTGTTCTTCATAGGTTTGTAGTAATTTCTTCCAAGATCTTTCAAAATCCAATTTGAATTTTTTAAAACCTGTTTGAGAAGATAGTAAAACCACCTTGTTTGAATTGTAAATTACACCATCAAGGGATATACTATGATTAAGGGCATTTCGTACTTCAAATAATCTAGACATATTTCGTGTGTATTCAGGAGAAAAAACTTTCCAATCCAAAAAAGTTCTAATTTTTCGATTTACTGGGACTAAATTCAGAACATAGAGTAATTCATCACTATTTTTCTCATTAGAGTATCCCACGATACGCATTCGAATAATTTCATCAAAAAGAAACCCCATTTTAGAAAAGATAGATAATATCGTGTTTTGGTTTTTTGTTATCACAATATTAGATGAAAATCCAGATTTGAGATGTCCATTATTTATAAAATAATGCTTATTTTTATGGATAAAATAAAATCTAATCTTATCTAAAAAATCTTGTTTTCCAAGTAATTGCAAAAATTCAGGATTTTGTACCATACACCAATCCAAAAAAAATCATTAATTAACAGTTAATGTGATTTCCACCAAAAGAATTTAGGAGTGGATTTAATCATTAACACAGCCAATAATTGTTGTGGCATCAAACTAATTCCATGGAACTTACCCCAAAATCAAAAACATAAGTGGGAATTGTTTGTTTAAATAATAAAATATAGGTTGACTGCTATTGGGACTAAGAGAAATTGAATTTAAAGAAGAATATCGTTCAGATAGAAATGATATTGTGGCAGAATTTTTCTTTCCCTGCCTAAGTAATTGTATAGAATATGATAGATGTGTGGATTTTTTATCTATTCAGACATTGGCAACGATATCCATGGCATTTGAAAATTTTGCTGAAGGTAAAGCAAAATTAAGAATGGTTACAGGACACAGATTTAGAACTAGTGACCTAAACATATTCACAAAACTCTTCTCTGAAGAATTTACAAAGTCATTCAAAGGTAAACAAATCAAAGACTCCAAAATTCAACAACTCCAAAGCATCATTGAAAACGGCCAAATGGAACTAAAAATCGCAATTCCAAATTCAGAACAAGTTGCAGATTCATTTTCAGAACGAATTGGAATATTTAGAGATGAACACGATCAGGCAGTTGCATTTACCGGAACATCTAGAGAATCATTCTCGACTCAAACAAGAGATTTTGAATCTGTAGACGTTTTTACATCATGGAATGACAAGTCAAGGGTAGAAAGAAAAATGAAAGATTTTGAAGATCTTTGGAAAAATAAAACAAAATATGTTCAAGTGTATGATTTTATGGAAGCAGAAAAAAACAGTCTTCTAAAATATTCATCAGATTGGGTTTTATGAGATTATAAATTAAAGGATTCTTCCACTCTGGATTTATTTTCATAGAAATTCATTTTGTTGATTTTATAATAAATGACTTCGCCACGACGCTCTATTACTGCAATTATGGGTTCTTTTCCCATCTGAGTGATTTCTTCAATCTTTTTTTGAAGATTGCCCGTCTTTTCTTGTTGTCCCTCATTAAGACCAAAAATAAGAAATTTTGCCCCTTTTTCACCATAATGACCTCGCTCGTAAACTCTAAAATCAGTACCAAATCCAAAACCATCTTTTACAACATATCCTCGATTACGTAGATCACGATATATCAAAAATTTAGTGAGAATATCAAAATCAGTTTTTTGGCAAATGCCCATGAAAGAATCAAAATCAATTTGTTTTTTGTTCTTTTTTAAAATCAATCTTTTTGTGTATAAGAGATAAAGGGTTTCAAATTGCTTAAGAAATAATTTTTCTTTTTCAATTTCTCCGAAGCCTTTTTGATCAAGTTCATGAATCATGTCCTTATCAGAGATGCATGTTTGATCTGAAATTATTTCACCGTAAACTAATGGAGTTTCTTCCATGATGAAATGAAAACCAAGTGATTTCCATATAAGCATTGGAAAATATGAAGGATTCTAGGCTAACCGTTAAAATATGGGGATTTTGGCTTTAGAATATTATGCATGGTGCCAATTACAGAGATGGAAAAGGACAAGTGTTCACCAGAAAGGAATACATCAAAGGCAAACCACAAATCAAAATTGCAAAATTTCAAGGTGGCAAAAGAGGGACATATCAATACTGTGTTCAATTACTGCTTAATGAAAAAATACAGATTAGACATATGGCAATTGAATCAACCAGATTAGCAGCAAACAAGACATTAGAGAAAACTACAGGTGAATCAGGTTATTATTCCAGACTTAGAATTTACCCACATAATCTTCTTAGAGAAAATAAACAGATTGCAACTGCAGGTGCAGACAGAGTTTCAGAAGGAATGAGAAGATCATGGGGCAAAGCTACCAGTCTAGGTGCCAGAGTTAAACAGGGTCAATGCATCATGGAGTTATACGTCAACGGTGATGCCCATCTACAAGCAGCAAAAAAAGCACTCCATGGATCATGTGTAAAATTACCCGGTACACCGTTAATCAAAGTGATGGATTGGAATAAAGCATCACCATAGATCTTCTAAGGCAGATTTCTTATTTTTGACAAATTCTAAAAATTCTTCAAATTCTTGTTTTGTAGGTTCGCGATTTAGAATTCTTTTAGATTGATAGTAAAAGCCATTGTAAATTCTTCCAACTACAATACCCAAAACAAATGATTTTGAATTATCAATATTTGAAAACAGTTGAAGTAATTGTTTGATTTCATCCTTGTTAGAAATTGCATCTTGAATTTTTTGCTCCATTTTCTTGAGAAGAATTTCATCCATAATGCATCTTGTTTGGAATAGTTAAAAACAGTTTTACAGTAGGCGTTGTTGGATATTAACACATCAAAACACTTGACCCGGATCGAACCAGTTTTCAATCAAACAGTTCTAATTTACATTTGATATTACGAATATTCCATGAAAGGATTATGCCAGAAATGCTATTCCTCAGGAGTCGAAGTGATACTGACTGAAATCAGTAAAAACGAGATCGGAATATCAGAGATTCCTCTTTGTGATAAATGCAGGGACTAGATCAGGTTTTCCAACTGCATCGTAATTGCGATTCTCAAGGCATTGTTTCCGTGTTCAGATATCCCATGTTTTATGGATTCTGGAATTATGAGAATCTTTCCTTCCTTTGGCTCCATTATATCACAGTCATCAAAGTCTGGAAAGTAAATGTGGCCACAGTTCATTGGTACTTGCAGATAATACACTGCATGTGGCTTGTCATGATCATGAACGGTAAATCCACAACCATTTTCAGCATAATGAATATAGACATAGCTGATTCTGGCATGTGAGATTTTGAGCTTGTCAAAAATTGGCTGAAAGACTTTTTGCATTTCTTCATTGTCAAGCATCACATATCCTACGTCCGTACCGTCATCTTTTGCACGGACAGTTTCCCCATCGTCTATTTTCTTATGTATAAAATCAATCAGCTCTTGCATTTGTGGAATCTTTTCTATCGTTGTAAGAAACAGTTCAGGTTTGTAAAGATCCTTTCCATCATGTCTCATCTCTCTCAACCCCAACAATCTTTGTTACAATTACGCCAGTTGCAGACCCACTGATTCTTTCAATGTTTAGATATTCGTTTTCATGTAGAATGAAAGGCGGAGTAGTAGCTGGGGTTGATGATCCTGAATTAAAGGTTTTACCAAATACATCTCTTCCACCAGATTTAGAATCTATCGTAGTATTTGCCCATAATTTCCAAGTGACACTTGCGAATTGACCCCCACCATTTCTTTGGGCTTCAAGATAGCACATTATTTCTTTTCCAGCCGCCGGTTTGTAATCTATCTCAGTTTGAGAGACTGGACTATAATATTTTTGAGTCTGAACAGCCGTTGTCTCAACAACCACGTCATTAAAATGCCTCTCCCTTATCTCGTCCTTGTCAGTGACACGAAGTATCATGCCACCCACATTTAGAAAATATTCTCCTGCCAAGAAATCACCGAAAAGTGAGTTGAACCACCAAGATGCTAAAGTACTCATTTGTCATTTCTTACCTTTCTTCTTGATAATTTTCACTCGCTGTTTCTTTGGGACTTTTTCTAATGCTGTTTTGAGCTGTTGTTGTAATGATATGATCTGATTAACGTAAGGTGTAATGATTGCGATGTATTCACTTGATGCCTGTGTTCCCTTTTGTACTGCATACTGGGTTTTGTTTGATTCGATGAATTGATGTAAAGTTTGATCCGACAATGAATGATTTTTTGAAATTTGGTATTAGAGAAGTGTTTAGGGAAAAAAGAAAAAAGAAAGAGTTTTACTTATTATGCAGGTAGTCCGATACAGACTGCAACTAAGTCTTTGTCTTTGAACTTACCATCAAAAACTCCAACTAATGGGAATCCTACTCCACCATCAACAGATCCTGAAACAGGATTTGGTAAAACCGGAGTTGAACCAACTGTGAATGAGGTAGATGCACCAGTAATGGAGTTAATGTATTCTGTGGTTCCAATTGGAACTCCATCAACAGATACGACATTGCCAGTGATATTAACTGAGCCTGGTTCCTCATAAGTTAAAGAACCTACTGCTGCAATAGCACATGCAGGATGTTCTACTGGCTGTACAATATGTGCATGCCAAGCGGCGTCACAATAACCTTCAGAAATGTTTCCATTGCTACACACATCAAATGTTTTGTTCTTGTTAGGATATGCTTGTCCTTCACTGTCATAGACTCCTTTATGAGAAGTAACAGCAATGACATCTCCACCAGTGGTGAAAATTGCAAATCCTCCAAAGTCACTACCATCAGTAGCAACAGGTCCATTTGTTGTGAATTCTATGTTATATTCTGTAGTTGTTGTAATCGATGTCGAATCAAGTCCTGTAATGGCTTCAGCAAGTATTGGGCTTGCAATAATTGCAGCAATTGCCACAATTCCGCCAAAAATTATTTTTGTATTAGTCATTGACTGGTACAAATATCAAATCATATTTAACTTTCCTGTTAACTTTGTTGTCGTTTGTTAACAATGTTAACAGGTAATTTTAATATCAAGATATCTGCTTAAATTCATGAAAATAGAGTCATGTAAAAAATGTGGAAATCAACTTGAGGTTGCACTGACATGTTCAATATGTAAACAACCAAACCAATTTGAGTGTGCGTATTGTAACATATCTTTACTTGAGCAGTATCATTCACAGTGTATCTACTAAATAATTTTTCAGAATAAGCTGAATTAATATTTGTTAAAATCCATCTAAAAATTTTACAATCCTATACGAGATTATGAAAAGACCTGACTGCACCAGAATGACTCCTCCTGGTTTCCAGAATGACTCCCCTGTGCACAGTCAGGCTTTCATGGTCGGTTGGTTTAAGCGGTATGTCAGATGCTTAACTTGATTTTCAACGGAATGATTTCAGATTAAAGGAAAATGCCAAAAAGGATAGTAAGCCTTTTGTAGCCTGAATTTTCATTTTTAGTACTTTGAGACTTGTTGCTTCTGTTGTTGTTTTAGTAAGATGACATAGTTGAAAATATCCTCAATTGTCGGCAATAAGGAAATTTTAGGATTTTTGTATTAGAGAAGTATTTCGTATTGCGTAATCTTGCATAGGATTATGAAATATTTGTAATTTTTTTTAACAATTATGCATGCTTTTATCTTAGTTCATACTATAGCAAGATATGAAATCAATTTTTCTTGGATGGTCTTAACTATTAACTTCACATTAAAACCTAAAAAAATAACTTCTTTCTCACTTTTAATATTTTTGGCATTTGTTTGCAGTACCACGTTTGGTCATGTTGCATTTGCAGCTGAAGGCACTCCTGGATGTGGCATGTTTGAGATACGAGAAGGCTGCGAACTTGGTGGTTGGATGCATCTAATTCTTGGAGATGTTGTTATCGGTGCTTTATTAGCTATATTTTTACATACTCTAGCGCATCGTAGTAATCTAAAGTTAGAACACACTGCAAAAACTATTCAGAAAATAATAGAGTTAGAAGAAACAAAACGTAATCGCCGCAAAGATTATTCAGTATTTAATTTAAAGGGTCTTTTCAACAATTTGCTTCATGTTATAGGTCAAGTAAACAAATCCACAATGACATTTAATGAAACTATGAAAAGAGAAACCAATAGAGAGCAAAGAGAATGGAAACGAGGCATCATACTATCTGAAATAAAAGGTGAAGAAGCAAGGGTTGCACGTATCATAAATGCAGTTAGAGGCAATCTACTTGCTGCAAACGATATCTTGGAGCCAGATGTCGTAAACCAGGTTGATGGCATTTGCACATATCTCAGTGAAATATATTCATTAGAATCATCAGACGGAGTAATGACTCTTCCAAAATATCAAATAAGTAAAAGAAAAATAAGATATGTGATAGAAAAACTTTCTCAGTATGATGTAGAATCTCATTCATTCAAGTCACGTAAAGACGATTATCCAGATTTGCCACATACAGAATCCGTAAAATCCAGTAAAGATTCAAGACCAATTATAGAGGAGACAGCAATCTAAAATGCTAGAAAAAAACCAAGCAACATCTCAAAGAGATTTTAGAAAGGCATTTGGTCAGCTGGCATCAACAAAAACTCAAAGGATTGATACGCTAAAGCCTGTTGAAGTCCAATTGGATATTCAAGAAGACATAGCTGGAGGAGTTCACACTATTGACTTTGAGAAAGGGGATATTATGATCAAACAATCTGGCATGTATCTTATCATTGCAGCTCCCCAAGTCGGTAAGACAAGGGGCACTAGAAACCGATGGATTGATTTTTGGGTAAGGGTAAACAATGTTGATGTGGCTTATTCAAACATTCGACGAGTACTGACTGATTCTCAAGAAAAGGATGTCATACCATTAAACATGGTCACGCCACTTAACAGAGGGGATACGATGAATATCATGATGTCTGGAGAAACAGAAAACGAAGGCATAGGAATAGAAGCAATAGAGCCAGACGGCGAACCCGCAATACCAAGTATCATTGTAACGATAGTGCAGCTAGATTGAGATAATGGAAGAAATTCTTCGCATGTCTCCTAAACAGATAGGGGAGATGATAAAAGAATGGCTAGAAGATGATGGCTATATCATTGATAATGCTGGACTATCCAATACGGATTTTGGATGGACATTTCCTACTTCTAATCATCAGATTTATGTATTAAAACTAAAAAATAGAAAAGACACAGTTGTAATTTCGGGTAGTTTCGTTTTAGGCAAAAATAAAGAAAGTTTACTAAAAAATTCACTGATCAGGGAATTATTCTATGACATATCGATGAAATATCTAGAACAAGGTCTGGATTATTTCTTCAGACCAACCTTTCAGAATCCTGATTTAATTGAAATTTGTAAACATATACACTATGATAAACTTTCAAAAAATGAATTATCTGTATCCATCAATATTATTCGAAATATCATAATCTGGACACATCAAAAAATAGATAAAGAAATTTTTGGGTCATACAATACTGCAAATCTTAATTCTGTAAACTCTCCAATTACAGAGGGAATGCCTTACTAATAATCTGAATTATTTTTGGCATCATATTGGGTCATACAATTAGTTTCTGAGATGTTGATCAAGACTTGTTAAATGTTATGCTTGGTTAAAGAGGGATGTGAAAGAAAGTAGATGCCCATACGATGAATCAATATTCGAAGACAAGGAAATCATGTCTAAACACATTGATAAGATTCACAATAATAATTTAACATAGTAAATCTCTAAAGAAAACATTCCTGGAATAGAATCAAGAGTATTTTTAATTAGTAATGTAGTTACAGATAAGAAAAACAGGATTACTCAGATCTAGACATAACCTTAATCTTTTTTTCTAATTTCACAATCTACATTGGGATTATGAAAAAACCTGACTGCGCCAAGATGGCTCCTCAATGCAGCCAGGCCATGTCTGAATAACTAGTAAGTTAAACTGGTGGCAGATGATGCTTAACTTGATTTTCAACAGAACAATTTCAGATTAAAGGAAGTATTTCATATTACGTAATCTTGTCTGAGATTATGAAAGAAAAAGAGATTATTTTAGACGTTTGTAGATCTCTTTGAATTCAGATGAAAGATTGTATGATATATTTTGCAAATGTGTCAGTTGATTCATCGATGTCACATTCTTTCCCAACTGTTTTAGAAGGGTTAGAGCTTTTTGAGGAGAAGTTGCTGATTGAGGTTTTTGACTAGTCCATGTCTTGAAAGAATCTCCCACATCCAAACAAAAATTCAAAACAAATTCCTTCCAGTTTTGCATTGATTTTGCTTTTTCAGTAAGTAATGCTTCAGATAACTCACGAAACTCATTTTCCCTATCCACATACAGTATTTCAAGGGCTTGTTGAATTTTTTCTTCTGTATATTCTTCAGTATTTAGCATATACATTCCATCAATATTCATGAAAAATTATTCTCACAACGAAATATAAATCGAGTACCATGCAATCTAAAATTCTCTAGATGCTAGCAAAATTTTCCTTCCAACAGCGACACCATCAAAATATGTGTAGCCAATAAAAAAGATAAATAATATTAAACTAACAATGAACCAAATGGTCAGCGTAGAATTCTACCAAGTATTACTTAGTGATAAAATTATCATGATAGACCAGCTGAAAAAACTTCTCCAAGAAGTTATCAATGATTATAATAACGGATCACGTGACAGTGCAACTAAACATCTGTTGTCTCTTCAAGATAAGAAAATGACCTACGATGCAGCAGATTTTCTAGAAACATTTATTGTAAAATGGAAATCAAAATCAACGACAAAAAGAA
>JAOUAE010000186.1 GCA_029861085.1 Candidatus Nitrosopumilus sp.
ATTTTTTAAAATTGGTTTGTTTGTATTTTTTTCAAGTTCTTTTTTTAGTTTGATGGAAGAATCGATTAATCCTAAAAATTCCTTTGGGGTCAATTCCGATAAAGTGAGTAAATCTTTTGTTTTGAGTTTCATTTCTTCAAGAACCCGAATAGACCTCGTTTCTTTTTAGGTTTTTCTTTTTTATCATGTTTTTGTACATCATCAGATTCAAGTTCCTTGTCATTTTTTTCATCTGGAGATTCGCGAGTTTCATATCGGTCATGTTTAATCCATTCACGAATTTTGTGTCCAAGTTGGATAGCATCATGATCATTTTCAGGTGGAGGAACATCAAATAGGTCTGAATAAGTTGCAATATCATCATCACTTATTCCATCAAAAGGATCATCAGATGAAGATAGTATTTCTGGTGTTGGTTCCGGCTCCGGTGTTGGTTCTGGCTCTGGCTCTGGCTCGGGTGTTGGTTCCGGCTCCGGTGTTGGTTCTGGCTCTGGCTCGGGTGTTGGTTCTGGCTCTGGCTCTGGCTCGGGTGTTGGCTCTGGCTCTGGCTCTGGCTCGGGTGTTGGTTCCGGCTCCGGTGTTGGTTCCGGCTCGGGTGTTGGTTCCGGCTCGGGTGTTGGTTCTGCAATTTTCTTTAGGTCAACATTATCTAATGAACCAAAAACAGTTTCCAAGAAAATTTCTTTATCAAAGGGTATTAGATCTGGATATTCTTGTCCAACTCCAACAAAAAGAACAGGTGTAGATGTAACTTTTACAATAGATAAAGCAGCTCCTCCTCTTGCATCTGCATCACTTTTAGTCAAAATAGAACCATTGAATTTTACATGTTCATAAAATTCACGTGCTTGATTAACGGTATCATTTCCAGCTAAAGAATCACCTACAAAGATTTTCATATCAGGATTTACAACTTTGGTGATTTTGCCAATTTGTTCCATCAAATTTTTACTTGTTTGCATTCTTCCTGCTGTATCAATCAACACACAGTCTGTTTTGTGTGATTTAGCATACAGAACTGCATCTCTAGCAACTGCAGCAGGATCTGATTCATAATTCTGAGCAACAAGTTTTAGATTAAGACGGTTTGTATGTTCACGTAATTGTTCAATTGCACCAGCCCTAAAAGTATCTGCGGCTGCAACAACAACCGAGTATTTTGCTTGTTGTAACATATATGCAATTTTGGCTAAAGAAGTAGTTTTTCCAGTACCATTAATTCCAACAAACAAAATTAAGAAAGGTTGTCCTTGTTTCTTTTTCTCATTTATTTTTTCAAAGAGATCAATTTTTCCTACAGCATCAAATAACATAGAGATATTTGAAATCAGACTATCTTTAACAAACTTTTCAATTTCACTCCTACCAACTTTTGAACCAATCAATTTTTCTTTTAAATCAGATTTAATTGAATCAATTACTTCAGTAGCAACATCGGATTCTAAGAGAGCGATTTCTAATTCAAAAAGAATATCTTCAACATCTTTTTCATTAAGTTCTTTTTCACCAAGGCTTTTCGCTGCATTGGAAAATGCCTTACGAAGTTTATCAAACATGCATTATCCCGATTTTGGCATAGATGCAGATTGCATTAGTTGGTTGATTTGTGCCTTTCCTTGCTCTAATCTTCCTGCTGCATCTTGTTTTTTTGCAACAGTATCTTGTAAAGCAACCTCAACTTCCTTAATTCTTGCCTCAAGATAGTTAATAGCTGAAGCGAAATCTTTTTCGACTGCAATTCCAGCACCAATATTCATAACAATTTTGGTATTTGACAAAATTTTTGTTTGGACATATGTCCCCATTCCAATTGGAACAAGAGTTTCTGATTCAGGTTTCTGATTAAGAGACTTGATGGATTCAATGGAAGCGACTGCTTCTCTCATAATATTTAAAAAAGTCCCTTCCCTTTGAGATAAATCAGAAAAATATGTTTCAAGCATTTGCATTTGCTGCATTAATTGCTCTGCCTGTTCTTCACTCATTTACAACAAACCTCTTTCAGATGGTTATAAATTCATTCATAGATTTTGAAAAAAATTAAGTTTGCATGTAAATAAATATAAAAAAAATAAAGATTGTAACTTTATTTTGCTTTAGAGAATCTAGATTCTACTTCATCCCAATTAACCAGATTCCACCATGCCTCTATGTAGGCAGGTCTTTTGTTTTGGTAGTTGAGATAGTATGCATGTTCCCATACATCACAGCCCATTAAAGGAATTAGCCCTTCAGTTCTTGGACTAGTTTGGTTTGGCATTGATTTGTATTCAACCTTTCCTGAAGAAGGATTGTATACCAACCATCCCCAACCACTGCCTTGAATGACAGCTGTAGTAGATGAAAATTTCTCTTTAAAGTCAGAAAAGCTTCCAAAGGAATCATTAATTGCATCAGCAATGGATCCTCCAGGTTCTCCGCCTCCGTTTGGTTTCATGTTGTTCCAAAATAGCCTATGGTTATCATAACCACCACCATTGAAATTAATTGCACTTCTTTTGTCTTCTGGGACTGATTTAATATCAGACAATATGTCAATGATATCTTTTGCTTGAATCTCAGATGGACATGTTTCAAGAGCTGCATTTAGTTTGTCTGTGTATGTTTGATGATGTTTTGTGTGATGAATCTCCATTGTTTT
>JAOUAE010000187.1 GCA_029861085.1 Candidatus Nitrosopumilus sp.
TGAATTGAAGCTGAATCTAAATGGCATCAATTCAACAAGGACCAAATGGACCTGTTTTAGTTCTCAAAGAGAGTGCTTTACAGCAAAAAGGTAAAGATGCTCAACAAAATAATATTGCTGCAGCAAAGTTGGTTGCACAATTAGTAAGAAGTAGTCTTGGTCCTAGAGGTCTTGATAAAATGCTAGTCGATTCATTAGGCGACGTTACGATTACAAATGATGGTGCAACCATTCTAAAAGAAATTGATGTTCAGCACCCTGCAGCCAAAATGATGGTTGAAATTTCTAAAACAGTGGATAATGAAGTGGGAGACGGTACAACATCTTCTGTTATTTTTGGAGGTGCATTATTAGCAAGAGCGGAAGATCTTCTTAACAAAGATGTTCATGCTTCAACTATAATTGATGGCTATCAGGCTGCATCTGATAAGGCCCTTGAAATTTACTCAGATTTAGCAAAGAAAATACAGCCTGATGATAGAGCATCTCTTCTAAAAATTGCTGTAACAAGTATGCAATCAAAATTAATTTCTGAAGATAGTGATTCCCTTTCAAAAATTATAGTTGATGCAATTCTGAGTATCACAACTAAGAAAGGAGATGATTATTTTGTTGATCTTGAAAATATCAAAGTAGAAAAGAAAGCCGGAGGTTCAATTGACGATACGCAAATTGTAAAAGGCATTGTTTTGGATAAAGAAATTGTTCATAGTGGAATGCCTACTAAAATTGAGAAAGCAAAAATAGCATTAGTAAATTCGGCATTAGAAATTGAAAAAACTGAACTTAGTTCGGAAATAAGAATTACTGATCCAACACAAATGCAGATGTTCTTAGAAGAAGAAAACAGGATGTTAAAGACTATGGTTGACAAATTACATGATGTAGGAGCAAATGTCTTGATTTGTCAAAAAGGAATTGATGACATTTCACAACATTATTTGGCAAAATATGGTATTATGGCAATACGTCGTGTCAAAGAAAGTGATATGATTAAACTTTCTAAGGCTACAGGTGGACGTGTAATAAGTAATCTTGATGATCTTTCAGAAAATGATCTTGGTATTGCAGACTTGGCTCATCAAAAGAAAGTTGAATCTGACAAATGGGTTTTCATTGAGGGTTGTAAACATCCACAATCAGTTACATTACTAATTCGTGGTGGCACTCAAAGAGTAATAGATGAGGTTGATCGTTCAATCCATGACTCTTTAATGGTTGTAAAAGATGTTATTGAAAAACCTGCAATTGTTGCAGGCGGGGGTGCTCCTGAAGCATTTGCAGCCTCAATGCTCAAAGATTGGGCTGACCATTTTGATGGAAGAGAGCAACTTGCAATAAAAAAATATGCTGAAGCATTAGAGACAATTCCACTTACAATTGCTGAAAATGCAGGAATGGATCCAATTGATACAATGGCTAATTTAAGAGCAAAACAAAATCATGGCCAAAAATGGACTGGAATTGATGCTAGAAATATGAAGATTGCTGACATGATGGCAATTAATGTTGTAGAGCCAATAGTAGTTAAAGAACAGATAATTAAATCCGCAACTGAGGCAGCTTGTATGATTCTTAGGATAGATGATGTAATTGCCACATCTGGAGCTCCAGGTGGTGGCGGTATGCCTGGAATGGGTTAAAATTTTAGTTAAAGCTTAAGCGTTTTAATTTTTGTAAATTATTGTTGTACAAACTTGGTGTAGATTTAGGTGGGACTAAAATAGAAGCTGTACTTCTTGATGAAAATCTTAATGTCATGGAGAAAAAAAGAATCCCAACTCCTCAAAATGATTATCCGCAAATTCTTAATTCTATTTCGTCTCTTATATCGGACATATCTGAAAATGTTTCTGATTTTTCACTAGGTATTTGTACGCCAGGTGCAATTTCTAAAAAAACAGGACTAATAAAAAATAGTAATACTCAATGCTTGATTGGCAGATCATTAAAAGAAGATTTAGAAAATAAACTTGGGAAAAAAATATCGATGGAAAATGATGCTAATTGTTTTACAATGGCTGAATCTACACTAGGTGCTGCTGTAGATTATGGTTTAGTTTTTGGTGTAATTCTTGGCACTGGTGTAGGAGGAGGAATTATAATCGATAAAAAATTACATTCTGGAAGAACTAACATTGCAGGTGAATGGGGTCATCATACATTACATCGTTATGGCAATTCATGTTATTGTGGTAAAACAGGATGCGTGGAAACTTACATCAGTGGTCCTTCCCTGGAAAATCAATGGACTAAACTAACCGGTAAATCACAACCTTTGCCAGAAATCCTTTCTAATATAGATAATGAAATTGGAAAAAAATGGAAAGATGAGTTTTTAGAAAATTTTGGATATGGTTTAGCAAATGTAATAGATATTCTAGATCCGGATGTAGTTGTTTTAGGTGGTGGTTTGTCAAATATCGATTTTTTGTATACTGAGGGAAAAGAATCAGTTTACGATAAAGTATTTTCAGATTTAGTTGATACACCTATGCTGCAAAACAAATTAGGTGATTCTGCAGGGGTTTTTGGCGCATGCATGCTTTAATTTGGACATCCTTCCATCTTTGAAATTGAATATCCATCTGTCATTATTTCAATCTCCATGTCTTCCGGAACT
>JAOUAE010000188.1 GCA_029861085.1 Candidatus Nitrosopumilus sp.
TGGGAGAAAAGGGAGAAGTGTTTTCTCATAACGGAAAAGAATATCGATTTTGCTGCGCTAGTTGCAGATGGGCATTTGAGAACAATCCGGAACAGTTTGAAAATGAATCACAAGATTGAAATCTTGATCACACCTTCGTGTGGAAATTGTCAGGTAGTGGAAAAAATGCTGGATGATATGAAAATATCCTATGACGTAATTGATGTCACAGAGAAACCAGAGTACTTGGAAAAATATCCAATTTTCACTGCGCCAGGAATTGTAATTGACGATAAATTGGAATTCACAGGCATTCCAAAAAAACAAGAATTGCTTGAAAAATTATCAGATAAATAACAATGGCATATTACATTTGTAAATCTAACCTTGTGCTTTTTCTATGATTGATTGTATCCTTCCCTTGTTTTTTTCCTTGTATTGAGTTTTACAAGTGTTACAGCAAAAGAACCTCTCAAAATTTGCAAATTTTAAGACGTGGGGCTTGTCTCCAATTTGACCATCACATAAATCACATTTCATTTTTACATACATACCTGATTTCAAATCTGTATCATGGGATTCACTACAATCACATGTAACTAGTTTATTTTTTTGTTCATTTGCAAGATTGGTAGAATCAATAATCGGGGAGATTGACTTTATCAATCCAATATTGACTAATCTCTGGTATCTTGCCTGTACTGTGGGAGTGCTAATGTTAAGTTCCCTGGAAATCTGTCTAAATGATTTTCTTCCATCCTGTTGCAGTGAAGTCACTATTGCTATGTCTGTATCATCTAGTTCATGAGGCATAAAGTATCTTGTATCCCTTCTGTATTTATTATCTAAACTTTACAATTGTAAGGTACTTTGGTTTAATATGGAGGAATTGGCGATAGAATGAATCTCGATAAAAATGATAAATTCCAAATCTCAGACAAGTGCAATACCAAATACAAAATTTATGTCAAAAAAAAGCAGAAAGTATTGTTCATTTGAATTAAAAAAAACTCGATTTGTGATTGCAATTCTGACAATTTGTATCACATTATTTTCAACACCAGAATCATTTGCACAAGAAGAGGAATCATCGGAATCCTGGAAAACTTTGTCTGAAATACCAGAACGACGAACATCAAGTGCTGCTGCAACTTTGGAGGACAAGGTCTACGTGATTGGTGGGCTGAACAACAAAGACGAGGATACAGACACTGTCTTTGTTTATGATCCTGGCAGTGATGAATGGACAAACGCATCTTCCCTTCCGTTGACATTGCATCACATGGATGCTGCATCACATGAAGGAAAAATCTATGTCGTTGGCGGTTACGTTGGAAACTGGGTTGCATCTAATGTTTTACTAATTTATGATTCAGATAAGGATACATGGGAGTTTGGCAAGACCATGCCAACTGCAAGAGGTGCATTGTCTGCAGAATTTGTTTCAGGCAAACTTTATGCTGTTGGCGGATTTGGCATTGATGGAACATATTCAACAGTTGAACAGTATGATCCTGATACGGATACATGGAAAACAAAAGCCAGCATGCCAACTCCAAGAGAACATCTTGCAATTTCTGTAGTTGATGGAAAACTTTATGCCATAGGCGGTTTTGCAAAGGGGATTGGAAATCTAGATGTCAATGAAGTGTATGACTCACAAAATGATTCTTGGGAGACTCTGACACCGATGCCAACTCCAAGAAATGGTATCACTTCTTCTGAACTCAATGGAGTGATCTTTGTCTTTGGTGGAGAGGATACAGTCAAAACATTTAATGAAAATGAAGTATATGTGCCCCAAGAAGATGTGTGGCATACTCTGCAGCCACTTCCTGTGCCAAGACAGGGATTGTTCTCATCTGCAGTAGGGGATACAATCTATGTGATGGGAGGCGGATTCGTGCCAGGTGCAAGTTACAGCAACTTAAACCATGCATATCAGAACAATGCAATTCCAGAGTTTGGCACAGTCGCAATTTTGGTTTTGATAACATCTGTGCTTACAGCAATTTTTACCTCAAGGTATCTTGGAAAGAAACAAGCAATTCTGCAGGAAAACAATTTGGCATGAAGGCGTAACCAATGAGAAACAAACTTTTGATAGTCATTCCAATTATCGTGGTTACCGCAATTGGAATTGTAGTGTTTGGAGGAAATATCATTTCAGATGCTGCAGATTATGAAATTATTGGTGTGGGCGAGCAGTCATTTTATTCTAATACGATTAAACTAGATGATGCCCTAGTTGATGTACAAATTGCAGATACTGACGTGAAAAGAAACAGAGGCCTGATGTTTGAAGAGCAGATTCCATATGATCAGGGAATGCTGTTTATCTATGAAGAATCTGGGAATTACTCCTTTTGGATGTACAATGTGAAATTTGCACTAGATATTATCTGGTTTGATGACAAAGGAAATGAGTCCATATCAAACAGAACGTTCCCCCATGTACTACCGAACCAGAACATTGTACAGTGTATGATCCCGGAGCAGAAGCACTGTATGTTTTTGAGGCAACTGCAGGGTTTGTAGAGAAATTTGGAATTACTGACAGTTCAAAGTTTTCTTGGGTTGTAGACAAAACATCTTAGAAAAATAACTTGTTCTGAAAAATT
>JAOUAE010000046.1 GCA_029861085.1 Candidatus Nitrosopumilus sp.
TATCTCGGTCATCTGAATAATGCTGCAAAGGATAAACCAACTCGTCTGTCATGTCTGAGAAAAATTCTTTCATGTGTGGGTCTAGTTTGTCGTATGCGTCTTGACCCACTATGATCTGGTTTGGTTTTGCCAGATTTTGAATCTTTGATGCCACATTCATTGTAGGTCCGAGTAAATCAACGTACGCCTTTTGTTCGTCAGCCCCATATCGGACTACAGTATTCTTGCCAAAATCAATGCCTATCTTTATGCTAATCTCTGAAAGCCCCACTTTTTCAATCAATATCGGGTTGATTCCTTGTTTTACCACCTTCATCATGGCTTCCGCGCAACTTGTGGAATTATCAACCATTTGAACTGAATTTGCCTCATTTTCTACAAAATATCCTATCACTGCGTCCCCCACAAATTTTAAGACGTATCCATCAAACTGCTCAATCACGTATGACATTTCCTGGGAAAACGAGCTTATCAGGATTGATAGTTTGTCAGGTGGCAACGTCATGCTCATTTTTGTAGAGCTGACAAGATCCACATACAAGACAGCCATGTTGATTTGCGCAAACACGTTTTTTCTCAGAAATTTTTCAGACGAACCAATTACTCCTGTGTATTCGTACCCGTTTTCCAAGGCGTTGTTGATTCTGTTTTGCACGTTTTTTATCAGCGTGGCAGAGTCGACTATTTTATCTGCCCTTGGCTTCCAAAGCACATCCACTTTGTCAGGAGATGGATTGTTTTCTTTGCTGTCATGTTTGGAATCCATTATCACATATGTTATTTTTAATTCCTGATATATACAACATGCTTTCCATCACGTTCTCAGGCAGTTTTGCGTTTTCGGTATTGGAATCCAATATGTTTCACATGTTATTTCGGGACGATGGTTTCTCTTCTCGGTGCAAACAAACCAAATGTCAATGGCATGAATTACGGATTGAAGGATCGTCAAAACAACATGTACAGACGGTTTTGTGTTTGTTGCAGCTTAATTAACCAGAACGGCACAATACAATGTATGTCACTTGTGTCCCATTCGCTAACTGAAATTTTAAATGAAATTGGAACTGAACTGGCCAATCAGATTTCTTTGGCCAACAACGCAGACAAAAAAATAGATTCAAGAAAACTTGCCCAACAGTCAGACACTCTAAATGATGCAATCGCGGCGTCTGAACTCTCTGATGAAGACAAGTCGATGTTACAAAAGTTCTCGCTAACCCTTGTTCAGGACAGTTCCACTGTCAAGAGCCTGAGGTATGAAAAGCAAGATCTTGAAAGGGTGCTTTCCAACATTGCTAATATCTAAAACATTTTGTCGTATAGCCTAACATGATGTGTACCATTTACAAAAAACACATTTTATCAGAAAAATACGGTTTGGTGCTTTGCAGATTTTCTAATTCCAGCCATCTTCTTCCCAACCATTTTCTGTGTATTTGGGAGATGTGTTATCTCAGTTTTCTTTTTCTTTTGGTGCAGCAGCACGGATAAGCTTGTGGCATCGTGTACACTCGTACATGTCCTTGTATCCCCCCATCTTGACTTTTGCGTCATGTATGCAAGTGTCCTGAGTTATTGCTGCGTATGCCAAAACTATTACCTGTTACGATCCCAGTGACAGTCGCAATTACAGCCATTCTGGCAGTTCATTCTCTTGCAGTCGGAGCAAATATTCTGCCCCCAAGAAATCGCAGCATACATGGCATCATTGGCGCTTTCATCCTAATTAACCCAACCAGTATGAAACACTATAAGCAACATTGGCGTAATGTCAGTAACGTAGTGGTGTGAGTTTGCATATCTGCAAGGAAGGACTGAATTGACTACTCAGCTACGTGTTATTGTGTCATGATTGGAATTTTCTGTCTTTATATGCCAATAGCGACCTAGTTTATCATGTTAGAAAATATTTTTGCAAAATTCAAAGGAAAACAAGAAAAGACATCAAAGGACGTTAACGCATTCGAGGGATCTGGAAAAAAGAAACCAGAGGATGTAGGAAAATAAATGGCATATCGTTGCAAGCATTGCAGTTATAGTTGGGATGCATCAGAAGGTGACATTGCAAAACTACTCGCACATGAAAAGACCCATTTGAAAGACAAGGCAATACGCATTGCGGGACAAACGACATAAGATCATGATTGCAATAGATGATCTGAGATCATGTGATAATTGTGGCAACGTGTTTTTGAAAAAAACAGCGGATGAGACGACAAACAGATGTCCTGCATGCAACGTGTGGAAGAAGGAAGTTCTCACTCAATAAGTCTGGAGACCTGTTGTTATCTCAAGAAATTGCTGAACAAATCCCGCCACCACAATGTAAAAAGGAAGTGTCATTGGAGAGACAAGCAATGAGCTGTTTTCTTAATGGAACTGCCCTATGGAAATATCTATTTTACAAATCATTTGATTGTAACTTTGTACTTGCAAAGCATGTCCACAAATAGCCTCAGGTCTTTCCTGTGTTCTTTTTCTGCCTCGTTTGATTCCATTAGCAAGTCATTGTAGTCCCGGTCAGAATGAGACTCCATTGATTCCAGTCTGACCTCGTTTTCTGAAATCCTTTTGTAGATTTGCTTGATCTTGCTTTCTCCATATTGTATTATCGTGTTGATTTTGTCTATTCGCTGATTATCATCAGGTCTGTGTTTTGAATCATCTTGTTTGGATGGAAATTTTATCTTCATGCATTACTAGGCCATGTCTAGTATATGAGGCATTAGACGATCATAACGCCTGCCCGACGTATCTTACAATTTCTTAAAAAGACTGTTACGTGAAACCAAAATGTCATTTGTCATTTTTCCATCCGTGGCTCAACTGTCAACTTAATTGCATTCTTCAACGTATCATCCAATGTCATTTCGAGGACATCGGTCAGAAAAATCCTCAGCAGTTCACATCTTTATTCAACTTTATTTGAGAAGCGTATTTCATGACCTGATTTCCTCTGCTGATTTACATGTGGGCAGGTTCATCAAAGTGAGGTACATTCTTGACTCCATACATGTTGAGCATTTTACAATTGAAATGCCGTCACTGTTTGGCAGCAATGCAAACTTGTGATCACCGTACTTGTAGTTCAGTTCGTTGTCATACCAGACATCATTTACAAGTGTCATCTAGCCAAAGTCCTGAAATGTTTTTCCATAATGCTGGTGAAATGTTTCCTCATGCTTGTTGACTCTTTTGAATATCTTTTTTTAATTCGTCATAGGATTCCAGGTATTCCTTTTTCATTAGGTTCTCAGGTCTTGTCTTGTTGTTCTTGTTTGTCTGTGGCATTGCCTTGTTTTTTATTTTAGTCATGCTATACAATATGCATATGTATGATATATTCTGGATCCAATCATTATACATATCAATTTCACATTTCTTTCTAGTTCAATGATATTTCTGATGAACTTTTTGATTTTGAGCCTAAATTTCTATATAGATCAAGTAATTCTATTTATTTTAATGCTCTTGTATATATATAAGTAAAATCATATATAGACATGGAAAATAAAGAAAAAACCCCAACAATAGTTGCCGGCAACGACAACAAAAAAGAAGAACCTAAAAAAGAAGAAACAGCTAAAACAGAAAAATAAACTAGCACCCTCTTTTTACAGGGAGTGAACCTAATCTTACTAAATAGATTCAATATTAAAAACAATAATTTTCCAGTTTTAGGAATCAGTGTTTTTGGAAATAGTTTTGTTTTTTGCTATAGGTGATTTTTTCATTTGATCAAAAATGATTTTATGCACTCAACAAGTTTTCATAATGAATTTGAAAAGTCTTGTTTAGATGTAAAATAACAACAACATTGTTTTTGTTTATTCTTGTGGATATGCAAGAGACTGTCCATTTTCAGATTATTTGTCTTTTATACGATGTAGTAGTAGACAATGTATGGCTTTTAGAAATTGCATTCATTGCAATAGAGAATATGAAAGTCTGTATAATAATTCAACATGTTCATCACAGTGTGCCAGAGAAATTGGAAGATAATTTGCAAACACTTGATTAAAATTCTAGCAACGAACTATATGCGATATTGACTATAATCAAGTTGATTTGCTTAAAGTATTTGTGCTATAATCATCATCTCCCAACATCATGATTGTCTACTTTGAAAAACAGTAAGCCATCTGATTCTTATATGCAAAAGACTACTAAAGATTGATTATATTTTTGGTTCAAGAAATTATCAATACAGATGCTGCATGTGGGCGCTGTGGAAAAAACAGAATGATAACAGACAATGTGACCGGAGAAAAATTTTGCGAAAAATGCGGTTGTGTTCTTTCTGGTACAGTGCACGACTCAGGACCTGAATGGAGATCATTTTCAAAGGATGGTGGCGGCACAGATCCTGCCAGAACCGGAGCACCAACCTCACTTGCAATACACGACAAGGGTCTTGCCACAATCATCAATCCCATAAACCGTGACTCTACTGGGAAACCCCTCACGTCAGTCATGAAAAATAACATTGAAAGGTTGAGAACATGGGACAGCAGAAGCAAGGTCAATGCGTCTGCAGACAGGAATCTCAGGCAGGCATTTGGCGAATTATCCAGGCTAAAAGACAAACTAGCAGTCTCAGATGCCGTAATCCAAAAGGCAGCATACATTTACAGAAAGGCATTGGAAAAAAATCTAGTCAAAGGGCGCACCATTTCTCCTTTAATCGCATCTGCGTTTTATGCTGCATGTAGGGATGCTGAAACTCCTAGAACACTAAAAGATGTCGCAGATGCGGGCAACCTAAAGAAAAAAGATATTGCCAAAAGTTACAGGTTACTGCATCGAGAACTGGAACTGAAGATGCCTGTTGTCAATCCGATTCAATGTGTTGCAAGAATTGCCAGCAAACTTGAGATCACTGAAAAAACAAAACGGTATGCTGTCAAAATTCTTCAAATATCACATGAGCATAAAGAATCAGCAGGAAAGGATCCAATGAGCCTAGCTGCGGCATCGTTGTACCTGTCATGTGTCAAGAATGGTGAAGACAAGACCCAACGTGACATTGCAGAGGCTGCAAACGTCACTGAAGTAACGATTAGAAACAGATGCAAAAGCCTAAGGCTAGATCAAAACATGGACTGCAAATTAAAATATAAAAAACCGAAAATTGCCATGACTTAGATTCATTTTTGCAAAAATTGTAGTTTTCTTAAATTTGCATTCAAATCAAAAAGATGAGTAAATCTCGTATTCTCAAAAAATATTGTCAGGTCAGTTGTATCGAGTTTCTTTGATTCCTAACAGAATTGTTTCTCGGTCAAAGCTATCTGGGGATATTTTTAGAATTTGTTTTGTTTTCATTACAACATTAGATGTGCATTACACACTAATAAACAACATCAAATTAATATGTAAATTTGGATATGCATTCACTGTCATTTGATTTTTTCAATATCATTTCCTTTGAATCTCGTATACAGGGTATGAATGCTTCAATCCAATCGAGAATCCTTTTACTTCCTTGAATTTGTAATCATCAAATTTTTTTACCATGCGATAAAGATCCCCTCCTATCACGGAACTATTTTTTGTGGCAGCATAGTTTATCTTTGAGCACATGTTTACAGGCGCTCCAATCATATCCAAGGATTCAGAAGTATTTGACTTCATCAAAACTACTGATCCGTAATCAGCACTGATTCTATAATCAACAGGCGGTAATCCTTCTTTGGCCAGTCTTTTGCATATTGTATCATGGTATTCAAGCATTGCAAGACTGCACTCTAGACATGACATGAATCCATATTTTCTAGTTGATTTTGATGACTCTGGAAAATAGTATATCAGGCAATCTCCAACATTTTTTATCACAAAACCGCCAAACCTGGCCAGAATCTTTGCCATGGAGTTTAGAAATATTTGGTAGTATCTTGGGATCTTTTCATTTCCAATAGTGGCTGCAATCTTTGTAGATTCTACCATGTCAACTAGTCCGACACAATAACTTTTGTTCTGTCCAGAAAATGCAACTAGATAATCGGAGGAATTCATGGTTTGATTAGAATTATCAGCACTGTCATCTGACACTAAAAAATTGTTCCCAAATGCAATTTCTTCTTTCACGATCATAGGGAAAATCCCCATGTGAGTGCAACTACTGAAACCGCGCTGGAAAGATAAAACGAGTAGTACGTTCGCCTGTACCTTGGCCTCATCTATGCAATCACCGTTTTTTTAATTTCAGCAGTCTTGCACAGGCTAATCAAACAATCATGACAGAGATATTCACCGGACGTATTCTTGCAACCGCAATCACATGTACACGTATAATCATTCATTAATTGAGCCCAGAGAGACTCGAGTTTGTATTGCTCTGAATTGAACTGCATTCCAAAAAATCATTCTACCTTGGATGGATCAGTCCGTCCTATAAAGGGGTGTAATGTCTCATGGAGTATCTTTTGTTATTTTTCATGATTTTTTTTTGAAGATTATTGTCTAAATGTGAAAAAACTTTTCAAAATTATCAACTACGATCAGACTTTCTATCGGCAATTAATCGGTAGTTTCGGAAAAGTTTCAACAAAATCTCCGAATTGATACCGAATTGATAGTTCATTCCACCGAATTGATAATTGCTGTCTCCGAATTGATAGTTCATTCCACCGAATTGATACCGAATTGATACCGAATTGATAATTGCTGTCTCCGAATTGATAGTTCATTCCATCGAATTGATAAAAAATATCAGAAAAACAGTTGGTTACAACTGCTCTTCTAACATCCGTGTCTGTTTTCTGTGCTGTTGTCGTTTCTCTTTTTGTAATGGTTATACAACCACAATCCACCAAAGATTGCAATCATCACTACACAAAAAATTACGACGGCCTTCACAATTCCAGAGTTTCCAGCAATGTTAACTCCTTTCACATCCTTGAGATATTTCTTAAATTCTTCAGGCCTTTCCTTGAACTGTACAAAATTCTTCATGCTGCTTGCACGATAGGTTCTAGGTTTTTTGTCAGGTCCCCTTTCTCTGCTGCGAGGTTTTTTCCCAGCTAAGACGTTTTCAGAGTTATCACAACTTTCAGATACGCTTTCAACAACTTTGTCTTCATCCATCATCATATTACATCACCTCCCCTGGCTATGATGCTACCAGAAATGATTTTCTTGATTGTCTTTTTGTGGAGTTTTAACACTCCATTTTCTCTAATCTTTTTTTGCAACGAGATTAGATTGCTTCGTGATATTCCAAATCTGTGGGAATCTCTTGGTCTAATCTCAAGTATCTTCTCTTTCAAATTATCGTAGACTGTACAACTCTCCGAGTCCTCAAAAACACCTAACACATTGGCAGCGTCAAGGTTTGCTACCTCCTTTCCGACATATTTTATCTGATTTTTGCCTATTTTCATGCGTAATCTGGACAACAAGCCATCATTCCCATCTGACTTTGTCTCGATGTAGTAATTGTGGAAAGTATGCCAATTGAGTTTAGAAACTAACCTTGACTATCCAAATAATCTAAGTACCAAGAAAAAGAAACTGCAAAGGTATACATGAATGATAGGGAAATAACAGATATGACTAAGAAATTACCAAGGGGACATAATATTGGTGGCAGCGCTAAACAGAAAAGACGCAAAGAGCATAAACAAGAATCTAACAAAAACTAAGTGTTACTTTCCATCTATTAATTAGATAATCAACAGAAATTACTTTAATTCCAAAAATTTAATCTGTTCATTTTTTTAGTTCTTACACGTGGGTGTGAAAACTACTCTAACTATATCCCTGTGCATGTTGTGCTCCCAATTAAATTTGAACCCATAATTTGGATTTGAATTGAGTGTTAATTCTACGATTTCAATAAGACGATATTGTTACAAATCTATAGAGATTTGGTTCTAAATCGTTTATCAATATCAAAACAGGAAGAAATGGGTAGTGTAACATTCTATTTGGAATCAAGATCCTAAACTTTGTTCTTCAAAATCCACATACTCTCTCCAGCTGACTTTTTCATAGTACTTGTCCCACGTCTTAAAGGACGTATCGCCAATCCGCCACTCCGGACTCTCCTTTACCTTAAGGTGTCTCTTTTTGTCTTCTTGTAATTGTTCAAACGTCTTTCTGTAAATTTTCAGTATCATGTCAGGCGGGATTCTCAGCTCATACTGCGTTCCATAGCCGTGTCGTCCACTGGACCTCGTATTGGAATGTAGTATTCCACCTTGGGTAAGCTTAGAGAGGATGTCAGATATTCTCCTGTATGACAATCCTTTTTCTTCCATATTGCTATATTGCTTGTAGATCCTTGATGTAGAATGACATGGTTTGTCTGTAAGATAAGAAAGGCGGGCTATGGCATTCATTAATTGTCTTGAATGGCGTGATGCATTGCGATGATATTCATAAAATGTATTTTTTTGTAATTTTGAATCAGCTTTTACCACATGCTCGGGAATAATTTTTACAGATTCAAAAGAAGCTATCTCTGATGAAATCTTTAGAAGCTCAATTGCCCTGCGAGCATCGCCGTGTTCAGCAGATGAAACATCTGCACATTTCTGCAGCACCTCATCATCTATTGGTACAGAGAAGGCTTTTTCAGATATATTTCTCAGGATATCCAAGACCTGGTCTTTTTTGTAGGGCTCAAAGAACACTTCACATGTACCAATCCTTGAGCGCACGCGGTCATCTAGCTCAAAATTCCTT
>JAOUAE010000189.1 GCA_029861085.1 Candidatus Nitrosopumilus sp.
GCTCTTGTACATGAAGCTCTACGTGAATTGTTTCATGACAAGTATGATCTTAAAAACTCTGACAAAATTCTAAAAAAGATTAAAGACCATGAAATTCATGTTACTTGGTTTGAAGTTGATCAATTTTCAAAGCTGGCAGAACCCATCTTAGATCATACTGCAAAATATTATTCATCTCCGGCAAATCTTGACAAAGGTATTCTTGATCTTGTTAAAGCCAGACTTGAAAAGACCAAACATCGTCTGATTTGTGCTCGCTGCGGAAAATGGGAACGTGTATTTCAAACATTTGAGGTCAAAAACCTAATCGTATGTCCTTATTGTAAAGCGAGGCAAATTACTGCAACGTATTATTCTGATTTTGATCTTCCTAAAATTATTCGTAAAAAACATGACGGAAAAAAACTGACTGCAGATGAAAAACACAAGTATCAACGAGCCTGGAAAGTCGCTTCCCTAGTTGAAAATTTTGGCAAAATTGCCATTACCGTAATATCTGGATATGGCGTAGGTGCTGATACTGCAGCAAGAATATTGAGAAATATGATAGATGAAGAGCATTTGTTTAAACAAATCTATGAGGCAGAAAGACAATATGTTGTAACCCGAGGCTTTTGGGATTCTTAATTCTTTTTTGTTATTTTTGAAAATGGCGTAACAAACAGTTCTATTCTACCTTCTAATCCTGCTTTAGCATTAAGTCCGGTGATGGAAATAATTTCTCCCAATTCACACTTGTCAATAATTCTTGCCTGATTTCTCCAACCCTTTACCCAAATTTGTCCTGTATCGTCTTCAACAAACATTTCTGAAAGTGCGATTGATTCACCTGATTTTGTTTGGACCTCACGTCTTTCAGGAACTTTCAAAACTATTGCCTCAATACAATAGCTTTCATCTGCTTTGACATCACTAATTTTTGTCCTGAGTTGAGACAATAAAGGAATGGATTCATCATTGTCTAATTTTCTTACAAAAGAATTTTCATCTAGCGTAATCGAATTACCATAAATTTTTGACGGCATGCATTCTATTACATCTCCTTCTACACAGATACTAGTTGAATTTGAAGAATCACTAATGTTAAATAAATTCCTTTTATTGTCAACAGCTAAAATCATATTTTTACCATTTTCTGTTGGAATGATTGACAGCACTCTGGTTATGACTGGCTCTGCTTCTTTTCCTCCTTCAATTTCAATAATTGTTGCATCATTTCCATGAATTTCCAATCCTTGATTTCCTGACTTTACTCTAACACCAAGCAATCTCACTTTGGCTGCTTGTGAAATCATATTTGGAATGGCAGATTCATCTTTCCCCCATAGTACTACTCTCATTCCACTTCCATCTTTTCCTTTCAGCCTCATTCTTAGTGCCTTTCCAGGCATGCCTCGAGAATTTGTAAATTCCATGCCACTAATTACACCATCAATTGTTCCTGAAATCACAAGATCTTTTTGTCCCTCTTGAGATTCACTGACGTCTTTTGTAATCGTATCAATAGTTGGAATTTCGCTTTTCGTATCTGCAGTCTCTATATTTGAGCCAGAACCGATGTTGATTGTTGGAGAACCATCAAGATCTGATTTAACATAAGCTTTAATGATTTTGATTAAATCCCCCGGCTTTAGATTTTCAACTCCTGGGAGATTTGCTTTTTCATCCCATAACTTTACACTAGCTGTAGAATTTCCATCATACACTGTCATTGTTCGAAGATAAAATGGAGAGCCATCTTTTCTAGAAAATTGTTTTGCAGGTGAAAGATTCAAAACTCTTGTTTCTAATGAAATTTCTTTTGCTCCAGCGTATAGATCCTTTATGCCAATTTCAACTTTGAGTGGTTCAGATAACGTAATTCCATAGTCAGATGCGATCAAAAACAGTGCTCCTTGATCTGTCAGGTATCCTGCCCCGATCTTTTCTTTCTTTAGTTTAATCTGCTCCTCAATATCAGAACGAGTTAGTTCGGGTTTCTGATCCAATAGTTTTTGCAAAAGATCGTCAAATTCAGACAAGTCAATGGGTCTAAACTGAGCGGATTTATAAAAATTTCATCTAAAAAAGTAATATTACATTCAGCAATGGATCAGATCAAAAATATTTTCTCTTAAACTTAATGACTTTGTATCTAGAGAATTTCGGAAGCAAGCTTTTCCGATAGTTTCGGAGTTTCGGAAGCAAACGATAGACAAATTGAACATCTAGATATATTTCAGAAAGAGGATAAGTTGTATTATCGATTTATTGTAAAGAGAAACAACAGATTAAGATCTTCAATACTTCAAGTTAAAATCAGAGATATCGGAAAGATAAAATCTGAAACTAGAGAATTTAATCTGAATGTAGACAGGAAGAATTCCGGTATGAAAAGATTGAAAGTATGGATGGTGGAAAAATGAATGAGTCGATGCCATTGTCTTTAAACCATTTTAAGAACAGCTTCAAACTTTGAACCCATATCTTTAAACTTGTCTCAATCTTATTTGCAATAATGTCTGAATATCAATATTTTGTAACAAATTTTCTCTGTCCTCACTGTGAAAGTAAAACACCCATTAGAAAAATCATAAATGAGCAAGAT
>JAOUAE010000047.1 GCA_029861085.1 Candidatus Nitrosopumilus sp.
CACCTTCCCATCCAAAGAATACTTGAAGTAAGTTATCAGATAAAACAATTAACTGCATTGAACCAATAAAGAACATCATCCAGAACCAGAATCTTGTAATGTCTTTATCGCCTTTCATGTATCCTGTGCTGTAAATCATAATGAGGAATGAAATCCAACCTACAACATTTGCCATTATTATTGAAAGCGGATCTGCCAAGACACCGCCTTTTAGACCAATTGATTCTATCCACATAATTTGATGATGCATTTCGTGTGCTTCTAAAGCAACAGGAATCATTGTTGCTGCAGATAATGCACTCATCAAAGCAAATGCAACAGCGACATAACCAGTTGCATGTTTTGATAATTTTCCAATGCCTGGAATAATCATGGCTGCTGCAAATGGTAGAATCCAAACTAGCCAAGCACTTAACGTACCAACTTCAAATGGTAATCCAAAAGATTCAGTTGCCATAGTCTAAACTCCCAATACTCCATTCATGTACGGAATTATTGTTTTGAAGAAGATGTCTGGATAAATTCCAACTACAATTGAGAATCCTGCCAACACCATCATTGGTGCAGTCATGTACCAACTTCCTTCCTTCACATGTTCAAGATGTTCAGGAGTTTTTCCAAAGAAGATACGTTTTAGCATCCATAGCATGTATGACATTGTAAGAGCTGTTGCAACAAGACCTAAACCAAATGTTACGGCTCTAAGTGTTGAGCCTTCTTCGATTGCTGTCTCTAGCGCACCGAAAAAGAGAACCCATTCTCCCATGAAACCACTTGTTGGCGGAACACCCATTATTGTCAATGCACCAATAACTGCACATACTGCTGTTATTGGCATCTTTCCTGCCAATCCTCCAAGTTTAGAGATACTTCTAGTTCCGACTTTAACAATAATAATTCCAGCCATCATGAAGAGAATGCCTTTGCCAATTGCGTGTGTTACATACATCATCTCAGCACCTGCAAGACCAAGTACAGATATCGAACCAATACCAAATAGGATGTAGCCCATCTGACTAATACTAGAATATGCAAGCATACGTTTCAAATCATCTTGCATCAGTGCCATTGCGCCACCATAAATCATCGTAACAAGACCCCAAATGTGGAACCATATTGCAAGGTCGGCAAATGTTGAAGGTAAGAATTCTACAATTAATCTAAAAATACCATAAGCACCAATTCCGATCATAGCTGGTGACAATATTGCACTGATTGGGGTAGGTGCAGAACCGTGAACATATGGAAGCCAAATATGGAACATAAAGACTGCCAGCTTTACAGCAAGTCCTATTGCAATTGCGACTGCTGAAATCATAACAATGTCAGGAGGAATTTCTGATTCATTGATATCTACAAAGTCAAAACTTCCAATGGTCAGACCGATCATCAAAAAGCCCAACAATAAAACAACTGCACCGGCATGAGTCCAGAACAAGAACATTAAACCAATCTTTCTTCTTGGACCATCACCCCAAAGAGCAACCAAAAAGAAACCAGGGATTAGCATGAACTCAAAAAAGATATAAAATTCAATCAGATTTGTAGAAAGAACTGTTCCAAGCATTCCCATTGCAAAGACAAGGTAAAGTGCAAAGTAAAGTCCAGATTTAGCATTAACATAATTTGTAAGAGATGATGACTCAATAACGGATGTTTGGCCGCTTCCAGACGTGTTTATTTTTTTTTCTTCTTCGAATTGCTCATGGAATTTGTGAATCATGTATGGTTTTGAGTAAAGTGCCAAGATTGTAGATAGAACATAAATCATTATTGCAAATGGTGATGCCAATCCATCTAACAAGAAACCAAATTCACCAAACTGTTCTGTCCATGGATAATGCTCCTCTACTGTTCCAGAGAGTGCTGCATTGATTACAAGAATTGTTGTGTATAGTAAAATTGCAAATGTAAACCACATTGCAGGTGTTGGTCCTACTTTCCTTCCAAGAATATAGGCTACTGGCGATAATAGGAGTGGCAGGAAAACTGCCTGTAATAATGCATACTCCATTATCCTTTCAAACTCCTAAAGTCTGCAATATCGACATTTTGATACATACGATAAGCTACGATGATTAATGATAATCCAACTGCAACTTCTGCTGCTGCAATTGCAATTGAGAATAAAGCCATGGTCTGACCACCACTATGAGGTAAGAACCTACTAAATGCCACAAGATTGAGATTTGCTGCATTGATAATTATTTCAACTGCAAATAGCATTCGAATAAAGTTACGTTTGACTGCAAGACCGTAAATTCCTATTCCTAATAGGGCAATTGAAACAAGTGTAAAATCAATTAGCTCGCTGGTCATTCTCCACATCCTCTCGTTTAGCTAAAATTAGTGCACCTGTAACAGAACCTGCTAAAATTAATCCCATCAAAATTAATGCAGGCCAATAATATGTTACAAAATCAGTACCAATATCTCTAAAATTAATAGCAGGTTCATCAGTGATTATTGTTTTGATTCCAGAATCTAAGAAAACTGCACCTAATGATACCATCACCAAAAACATCAATCCAAGCCCTGCAAATTTTCTTCTCTTGTCTTCGATTTTTTTGAAGATTAATTCTCTTTTTACCAACATGACAGTAAATAAAATTAAAACAGCAATAGATCCAACATAAACGGCTATCTGAAATAATGCAACAAATGGAGCATCTAACAAAAAGAAGAATCCTGCAATACCTCCAAGAGTTCCCATCAAAGCAATTGAACCATAGATTAATGATCTTAATTCAAGTGCAGCAATTGCAGAACCAATTGTAATTACAGTTAATGCAAGAAATACAGCATCAGCCATGTGTTGCACCTCTATCAGATATTTGAATTTCACTATCTTGTGCAACGTATGGTTTAACCTGTAGTTGAGCAGGAGTGTAAATCAGACCTTCCTTAGAAAATGATGATAATTCATAATCATTAGTCATGTAAAGTGCATAAAACGGACATGCATCAACACAAAGGCCACAGAAAACACATTTTCCATAATCAATTTGAGGCATGATCGCTTTCTTGTTTTGTGTTTGTACTTCTGGAACCTTCACCATTGCAATTGCTTCAGCAACACCTTCACATGCAATGGAACATAATTGACAACCAGTGCAGTGATCATGAAATAGCATATGACGTCCCTTTAATCCGGCAATTCCAACACCAGTTGATGGATCAAATTGATATCCATCACCTACAAACTTTAGTTTCTCTTCAGGATAACGAAGTGTAAATCGCTTCAATGCAAGATGCTTAATTCCTGAATTTAGTGCACGAATAATACCAGTTGCAGTTCCCATTATTGTAATCCCCCTGGTCCTAACACACCAGCATAAAGCAAACCAAGTGCAATAAAGATGTTAACGAAAGCTAGTCCAATAAGCTTGGTCCATCCTAGATTTAATAGCATGTCAACTCTAATTCTTGGGAAGACTCCTCTTGGCAATATTATAAAGAATATAACAGTTACAGTTTTCAAAACAAACCATAGTGCGCCATTAAGCATATCTTGGGTAAATAATGGCAATCCAGGAATATTTGCAGTGATGGGGCCCATTTCAATTCCATTTTCAAGAATTTCTGCTGGGAATGGAGGTACAACCATTGGACCATTCCAACCGCCAAGGAATAACACTACAAACAGTCCCGCAAACGCATAGAGTTTCAGATATGTTCCTAATTGAACAAGTCCATACATCATTCCAGATAATTCAGTTAACCATCCAGCTACAATTTCACTTTCTGCCTCTGGTAAATCAAATGGAATTCTTTCTAATTCTGCAAGCATCGTGATAAAGAAAACAATAGCACCTACAGGTAAAAATACAATCCATGGGAAACTAGATTGACTGGCAGCAATTTCAGATAAATTAAGAGAGCCAGTTAGCATTACAACTCCCAGTAAAGATAAGATTAGTGGAATTTCAAATGAAACCATTTGGAATAAAGCCCTGATACCTCCAATGAATGGGAATTTACTGTTTGCAGACCATGCAGACAAAATAGTGATGATTGGGAAGAAACCAATTACTGCAAACACTCCTAGTAATCCCAATTCCACATCTGCAACAACCCAACCTGGAGCAACAGGAATGAATGCGACAAATGCTGCTGCTGTGGCAACAAAAAGTACAGGTGCTGCCCAGAAAATCGGTTTATCAGCTTTTGCTGGAATAATAATTTCTTTTGAGATTAATTTTAGTCCATCACCCATTAATTGTAAAATGCCTTCAACCTTTCCACAATAGAAAGGACCAACTCTTAATTGTAATTTTGCCATCATCTTTCTTTCAACAAAGATTGTACCAGCTGCTAGTAATGCTGCAAATCCAAATCCAGGAAATGCCATAACTCTAAAGATATCTGTTGCCATGAATGCCTTAACTACTGGAAGGATACGTGAAGGATCCGCCAACCACGTTAATGCAAGAAACGGTGTAAGTAATTCACCATTAATTACTGGCATTTCAATAACAAATAAAATCATCATAATTGCAGGAAGGCCGATTAAAACTACTATGAGTATAGTCCAGAAAATAGTATCAGTTAATGATTTAATAAATTCACTTAGTTTGAATTTTGGTGCAATAACAGACATTTATCGGTCTGCCTCCACTGGCCAATAATTAAGACTCCAGTAAACTGATGGCATGTTGCCTAATTTTTCTCCTCTAAGAAGATTTGGTAATGCAATCAAGTTTCTAAATGAAGGTACGCTTAGTTTTACCCTGTATGGTTCTGGCTTTCCATCTGATACAATATAGCAACCTAATGAACCTCTACCAGATTCTACACGCTTGTATACGGTATCAAGCCCTTTTCCTTTTGGATTGGGTTTTAATTTAACCCTAACAGAACCAGACTTGGGCATTTTTTGTAATGCTTGTCTAATTATGTTACAACTTTCCATCATATCAAGCCATGGAATTTTAGATCTTGCATAAGAATCACCTTCCTTCATCACATCAGTGTGAACGTCTAACTCATCATAGACATCATAAGGTTCCTTCTTTCTAAGATCATAATCAACACCACTAGCACGAAGCACAGAACCAGTAGTTCCAAATCTAATCGCATCTTGTCTGGATAGAACTCCGGTATCTCTAGTTCTAGCAATCAAGATTGGGTTATCATAAAAAACTGCAGCATATTCTTTTATACGTTTTTCAAAATAGTTTACTTGACGTAAACAGACATCTTCAAAGTTTGGGGGTAAATCATTTCTAACACCACCTGGAACAAAATGTGCATGTGTTACTCTTGCACCAGTCATTTTTTCCATAAGATCAATTAAGAGTTCACGATCCCCTGAAGGCCACATAAACATAGTAGAGTGTCCCAAGAAAATTCCATAAATTGCAAGCCAATACATTATGTAGATACAGCGATTTAGTTCAGACGCAATTACTCTGACATACTTTGCACGTTCAGGAACCTCAATTCCTAAAAGTTCTTCAACTCCCAAAACATATGGATACAGCACATTACATGAATCATGAATTACTGGTCTTTCCAAATGTGGAATGTTTAAAATATAATTTCTATACTCGGCCATTTTTTCTTCTCCACGATGAACATATCCTGGATCTGGATCACATGCAACAATATAATCACCATCAATTTGTACAATAATTCTCATATGGCCAGAACCAGGATGTTGTGGTCCAACATTAAGAGTCATTATTCTTTCATCAACTTTTTGGAGCGCTAATCCTGGCGGTAATTCATTAGTCATCTCTATCTTCCCTTTATTGCAAAGTCCTTTCGAAGTGGAGGTAAATCTGCCCAATCTTCTGGCAAAAGTAATCGTCTATTATCAGGATGACCTTCAAAGAACACACCAAACATTTCAAAAACTTCCCTTTCATGAAATTCTACACTATAAAAGACATCTCTAAGAGTTGGTAGTTTAGTTGCATCATTTCCAGGGATTGGGTTTGTTTCTCTTTGTGCCCTAGTGGCTAAAACCAAAATTTGTCTTGCTAATGAAGAATCTGAATAAGATCCTATGTGATAAACAACTTCAATTTCATTATCTTCAGGATAATCTACGCCTGAAACAGATTCAACATGATCATAATTCAATCCATCACGAATAAATTCAGCAACATCATGAACATTCTCCTTTCCAACATTAATTCTAACTCTGTCTTCTTTAACAAATCCAACTTCAACTTTGTCACCAAACTTTTCAATAATTTTATCAGAAATGTTCTTTTCAAACGCTGGTAATTCCACGGGTTTTTCTTCAGGTTTTTTTGCTGCAGGTTTAGGTGGAGGCGATTTTACTTCAGGTTTTGCATCCACAGTAGTGGTTTTAACATCAGAACTCATTATACAAACTTCCTAGCCTTCATCCTCTTGATTTTTTCTTGCAATAACATACATCCTTGGATAAGAGTTTCAGGTCTAGGTGGGCAACCTGGAACATAGACATCAACTGGAATCACTCCATCAATTCCTGGAAGTACATTGTATGAATCAAAATATAATCCTCCAGTAATTGCACAAGCTCCCATAGCAATTACATACTTTGGTTCTGGCATTTGATCATAAACTAATCTGAGACGTGGTGCCATTTTTCTTGTAATAGTTCCCTGAACAACTACCAAATCACACTGTCTAAGTGATCCAAATGCTTCAATGATGCCAAATCTTTCAACATCATATCTAGGACTTGATGCTGCACCGAATTCAACACTGCAACAAGCTGTTTCAATGTGAACAGGCCAGAGCGACCAAATTCGACCCCAATTAATGGCATAGCCCAATGGTTTATCAATTGCTTTTTCTAAAATGTCTCCCAACTTTCCAATGAAAACATTTGCATTTTCTGGCGTTACTAAGTCTTTAAGCAATTTTATCCCCTATCCTCGTAAATATAATTTATATAAAAAACTACCATATTCTTCTTCTCCCTGACTGATATAGTGCAAATGCCATTGCTCCAAACATAATAGCTAAAAATCCCATCATAGGCAAAGTTGCCATCTTTGGAATTTCCAAAAGTGCACTTCCCCATGCATACAAAAAGATTGCCACCACATCAAAAATAACAAACATCAAAATGTAAGGATAATACTGCATCATGAAATGGGTTCTTCCCTCTCCTGTAGGAACTTGGCCACATTCCATAGGTAAGAATTTTACAGGATTACTTTTTTTTCTGGGGGAAAGCATTCTAGAAATGACTAGAGCAGGAGCCATTGCTGCAATGGCAAAGCCAAACATCAATACAACGGTACTATAATTGCCCGCTAATTCCCCGACCAATTCAGCTTTTCACGCTAATTTTTGTATAAAAAGGTATGGTTCCTTTTTTGGATCAAATTTTGAAAAAATATTTTGTAAAGAACTTAATAGGATAATATCAGTAAGCGATCATGTCATTAAATGTAGGTGAAATTGCTCCTGGATTTGAACTTCCAGATACTGAACTAAAATTGCGGACTTTGGATGAATTTAGAGGCGGGAAAATAGTATTATCATTCATAGTTGCAGCAAGTTCTCCAGTTTGTGAAGCAGAACTTTGTACATTAAGGGATTCTTGGAAAGAAATTTCAGATCTTGGTGCAAAGATAATATCAATTAGTAATGATGGTCCATTTGCAAACAAAGCATTTGCAGAAAAACACAACTTCAATTTTCCACTATTAGGAGACTATACAAGTAAAACAATTCGAGATTATGGAATTTTAATGCCAGATTTACTTCACATTAAAGATTACAATGCTGCAAAACGTTCTGTATTCATAATAATGGAAGATGGGAAAATTGGTTACAAATGGGTTTCAGAAGATCCGTTAAAAGAACCAAACTATGAGGAAATTAAAAATTTCTTAAAGTAACAAAAAATTTATTCTATATCTGCAATAATGTCGCCTTTAGCAACGGTTCCAGTTTCTTTAACTTTTATAGATTTTACAACTCCATCTTTGTGTGCTTTAACTGCAACTTGCATTTTCATAGATTCTAAAGTACAAACAACATCTCCTTTCTTTACAGAATCTCCATCTGCAACTGAAATTGAAACTACCTTTCCAGGAATTTGACTTTTCAAAGCTAATTGAGCACTACCAGTTCCAGCTCCACCTGAATGTTTGTAAACAACTTCATCAAAGTGAGTATGCAGGTTAATGGTAATAGGAACATTATCAATTACCAGGTTCATTTCATTAGTAGATTGTTCAAGATATTTTGCTTTGTGATATTTTTGATCTAAAATAAATTCAATTCCTTTAGAATCCATAGTAATAATTTTTAATTGGTGCTCATTGTCATTAATTTTAATTACATAGTCATTGTTTCCAAGATTTTCTATTATTTTTCCATCAAACGATTTTTCAATGTCAGGTATCTTATAATCCATTATTTATCAATCCAACTTGTTTTTCCAATTCGAGTTATTGTCATTAGTATTTTGTATACGGCTCTTAAAGTATTCAGAATGAATTATTGCAGCAGCTAAAGCAGCTTCACTTTTATTTTCTTTTTCATTTTTAAGATCTTCAGATAGTTTATCAATCATATCATAACGCTTTAGGAAATCAGTTGAAAGATCACCGTTTTTGTATTCATCTGAATTTAGAATTGTTTTGTAAAGTGGAATAGA
>JAOUAE010000190.1 GCA_029861085.1 Candidatus Nitrosopumilus sp.
AAACAAAAATTATTAAAAGATCAAGCACGTGTTGAGAAATTTCTACACGTTATCCATCCAAGCAATAAGATGTTACATTGTATAATGATATTTTCAATACCTAAGGTGATGAAGATATTATACCAGTGCCAAATCCTATGGCCTCACCAAAATAATATCCAGACAAAATTGTTCCAGCAGACCAAATACAAGAACCTGCAAATGTGTATATTACAAATTTTGGAATTTTCATTTTTAATAATCCTGCTGGAACTGAAATCATTTCCCTCATCACGGGCACCATTCTCCCCAAAAATACTGCCTTGTCTCCATATTTCTCAAACCAGATTTCAACTCGTTCTAATTTTTTTTCGGATATCTTGACATATTTGAGATAGCGAAGTAAAATAACTCGTCCAAGCTTTAATGCGATAAGGTAGATTGCAGAAGTTCCAATGGTAGCACCAATGGCACCAAGAATAATCATCGAAATTAAGCCAATAAAAGGAATTCCTTGTTGTGATGCCAAAAATCCGGCTGTTGGAAATATGGCCAAAGTGGGAATAGGTGGAACTATAGTCTCAAGTAGGGCTGCCAGAAATATCCCTTCGTAGAGATGATCTCCTAAAAAATCTGCAATCCACACCAGAAAAGAATCAAATGGCTCCATTTGCTTCTGACAATGAAATCTTACTAAACTACTTTACGAGTAGAAGCTAAGAAAGGCCAGTCATATTTGGTACTTGTAAAAAATTCAAGGTTTGAGAAAAACCTTCAAAGTGTCTGGTTTTTTTGCATGCTCTATTGCCTCTGAAAAGTTCTTCAATGGAAAAACAGAATCAACCATGGAGTCAACTGAAACAATTCCACTTGCAAGTGCATCTATTGCTGGTTTGAACAAACCGCACCTAGATCCAATCAAAGTAACTTCATTTACCACTGTTGGTGTCAAGTCCAAATTTTCCTTGGACGCTATAGTTGATTTTAATACTACAATTCCACGAGGTTTTATCAATTTCATAGCGTCTGAGAATCCAGAATTACTTCCAGTGGCTTCTACCACTAAATCAAAAGATTGTTCATCAGTTGGTGCTATTCCAATTTTGATTTTAGTTCCGCCATTAACCAAACTCTCCAGTTTACTTTTGTGTCTACCAAAACATGTAATGTTAGAGCATGTTAATTTTAAAACTTGGATGATTAGCTGAGCGAGTCTTCCATCGCCAACAACTGCAACACTCCATTGTGGTTGTAATGACACTTGTTCTTTAATCTCAAATGCTGCAGCAAGAGGTTCAACAAATACCGCTTGCTCATCAGTAATTGAATCAGGAATGATGTGTAGATTTTTTTCAGGCAATGAAAGAAATTCAGCAAAAGCCCCATCACGTTTTAAAATTCCAAGTACTGTTCTATTAGGACAATGTCTCTCCATTCCTTTTTCACAGGAATAACATTTACCACATCCAACATTGATCTCACCTACAACTCTTTTTCCAACTAATTCAGAATTACTAGATTTTTCAACTGTTCCTACAAACTCATGACCCAAAATTCCAGCATATTTCATGTAACCTTGAATAATTTCCAAGTCAGTTCCACAGATTCCTGCCAAGTTTACTCTAACTAATGTTTCATCAGAGTTTGGTTCAAGGTAATTTTCATCAAAAATCATTTTCTCTCCATCAAAATAGGCAGCATTCATGATTGAATAATCATCAGCATCTAATTTTAAAATAGTGAAATTTTCAAAAATTAAAAAGCGAGTTTTAAATAATTTCATAAAAATAGAAAACCATGCCAAGGGTTTCTCACTTTGATATTCCAGCAGATGATCCAAAAAGAGCACAAAAATTCTACAAGGAAGTATTTGGATGGAAATTTAAGAAATGGGACGGTCCAATGGATTACTGGATGGCAAAAACTGGAATCAAAGAGCCTGGAATCGACGGAGGAATGTCAAAAAGAATGCCAGGTCAAATTGGGATGACAAATACAATTGATGTTCCGTCAATTGAAAAGTTTTCAAAGAAAATCATGGAGAATGGAGGACAGTTAATTATCCCCAAAATGGCGATTCCAAAAGTTGGATGGTTTGCACAATGTATGGATACCGAAGGAAACATGTTTGGAATCATAGAAATGGATGAGAAAGCAGAATAATAATAATAACACCTAAATTAATAATCAGAAAGATTACAAATTTTCAATTGAGCTACAAGTTTTTAGATCATGCAACTGACGCAATAATTGAGGTTACCGCAAAAGACATCAAAGAAGCATTCTTGATAGCAGCTAATGCAGAAATCAATCTTACACTTGATCAAGATAAAGTAGAGGAGAAAGAAGAGAAGGAATTTTCAGCTAGTGGAAAGGACCTACATTATCTTTTGTTTAGCTGGCTTGAAGAAATACCATTTGTGCTAATTACCGAAGGATTTGCAATAAAAAGATTGGAGTTTGACATTGAAGAAAATGACGGCTATAGGATTAATGCAAAAGCATTTGGTGAAACATTGGATGTCAAAAAACACAATTTCAAAGTGGAGATCAAAGCTCCCACATTTTATGACATGGAAATCAGGC
>JAOUAE010000048.1 GCA_029861085.1 Candidatus Nitrosopumilus sp.
CTTCCTCCAGTGAGTTTTAATTTTCCAGTTAATCCAACAACTGATGCATCAGCTTCACTTCCTATCTGTAATCCTAACAAAGGATTAACATCGTTATCTTTGAGTTCCTTTGAAATAGACTTTCCTTTAATGTCAGAGATTGTAAGTTTAAGATTTGCCAATTATTTCAAAAAAAAGTTGAACGACTAATTAACCTTTGGACATTATTTTTAAATCGAGATTAACAAAGATAGTCATGGTAGATGAGATCAGATGTCCAAGATGTGATAGTAAGATGGTAGATATGCAAGCATGCCATATGTTTTGTCCTAATTGTGGAGCTCATTTAGATTGTTCAGATAAAGGAAATTATTGGTAATTAAATTCCAGGTCTATCTGGAATATAATCAGATGACATATTGATTGCTTGATCTTTCATAATTTCAAGATAAGTTTCATAATCTGCTTCAAAGTTACAATGAGGACATTTTACATTAGTAATATCATCATCTAATTTTGCAACTTTTTCACATTCGGGACATCTTGCATCCATACTAGAATTTGTTAATTAAGATATTTAATCATAGTTAATGAATTCATTCTAGGCGGAGTTAGTTTAGTCTGGTATGACGTCAGCTTCCCAAGCTGAAGGCCGCGGGTTCAAATCCCGCACTCCGCATTATAATTCTCTAATTGCCTGTTCTATGATACCTCTATCAGGAGCCTTTGAGTAATATTTCAAATAACTTTTAAGATCATCTTTTGCAGCGGAATTTTTATTTTGTTTTTCTCTAAGATAAGCACGGTTTTTGTAAATTTTTGCAGATCTTTTTGAGTCAATCTCAATAGCTTTGGAATAACAATCTTCAGCCTTTTCAAATTGATTCGTTTTAAGATAAAAATTTCCTAGACCATTATAACTCAAATATGATCTATTATTGATCTCTATACATCTTTCATAATACTTTACACAGTCAGAGGAATTTTGTTCATTCATCATCGAAGCCAATAGATTTAGAGCTGTTGAATTATTTCCATCAATTTCTATAGCATGTTTTAATGATTCAAGTGCTTCAGAAGTATTTTTTAAAATGTTTTGTCTCTCAGAAATAAAACACAATAAATTTGAATTGTTATTAGAATTAGTTTCAAGTTTTACAGAAGATAGAATATCAGAAGGAGCTAAAATTATCAATAATTTTCCTTCTTCAGACCATTCCTTCTCAAAAATGTCTTGAGGTATTGCCCCTTCTTGTTGTTCACCCTCTTGATTACCTTTTTGAATATAATGAAGAATTGTTTTTTCTTTGTCATCATAACCAGTAATTACAGAAGCGTGTTGTGTGATTTCAGGAATACCTGGAAGAATTACAATTGGAGGAATTCCTAAATCAATAATTTTTTTTAATTCAATTAAGGATGAATGAACTATTTTACATGTTAGGCCATATCTTTCTGCAAATTCTATTCCTTCAATTAAAACACTCCCTTCAAATCCAGAGTACTTTTTTGCTGCTTCTATGGCTTCATCCATAGGTAACTCAATGTTCCAATATTTTGATACTACATTGATGGGTAATGGAAGACAAATATTTTCTTCTTCAACAAGAGGTAAAAGCAATTCATGATTCTCGGGTTCCACAAAATAAAGAATTTTTGAGAGTTATTAAAATCAATCAGAGTGAACAGAATTTTTCAATTAAATCATTTCCATCTTGACTCATTTCGGGATGAAATTGAGTTCCAAAAATTGGTTTTTTTTCATATTGAATGATTTCATATTTGCAATTCTTTGATTCAGCAAGCGGAACCAGGATATTTGGTAATTTGGCTATCTCAAAGCTGTGACTTTCATACACATCTAAAGAACCACTACAAATTGAATTATCTTTGAAAATTTGAATTAACTCATTTCCTTTTTGAAGATATGATGTTTTTCTAATTGTACCACCTAAAGTAAGAGCTAAAATTTCAGCACCATAGCAAATTCCGAGTAATTTAATATTATTTTTAATACAATATGTAATAATTTTAGAATTAATTTCGTTAATCCTTTTTTCATTTTTTCTCCTTCCAGAAAGAATGAAAGAATCATAATTTACAAGCGAATTTAGGTTTAGATGTTGAGGAGTTTGTTTTTCAAATGAAATCATCTTTTTGCTTAAAAAATCAATCAATTGTTTTGTATAGATAGAGCCGTTATCAACAACAAGAAGCAATTAGTTGCCTACCTCAATTGAGACATAATGTATCTCAGGAAGCCCATCTTTTACAAATACAGTTCCAATATTCAGATTTGTTTCTTCTTCCCACATGAAAACTCTGTCACTACGTGGCTTTACAAAGTCATCAATGAATTTAGATAGGAATTCTTCAGCATCTGCACGATCATCTTCAGTAAAGAAGAACAATTTTCCTTCATTAAATGATAGTGGAATCTGAATAGATGTGGGTTCAGATACAGCAATATCGTTCTCTTCAAACACAGACTTTATGATATTGATTCTATCACTTCTAATTAGTTCAACATAATCAACATCGGCGGTAGTTGTGGTTGATGCTACACCAGAAACTTTCTTCAAGTATTCTTCAAATGCTTCTTCCTGAGTAGCACCCAACCCAACATAATATTCTCCAGTAAACGCTGCACCTACTGCTGCAATAGTACCTAGTTGGGCAACTACGCCACCAGCACCAGCAGTATACACTGGAATAAAGTATACATCATGATCACCTACACGATACAAAATATTATCACCAATTCTTGGATTTCTCAAAAGTGTCTTTAGTTGAGCAAATTCTGGATCCCTATCAAGTGCTTCTCTTACTGCAGTTGGTCCGATCAATTTAGTTGTAGAGTCTAATGGAACTTCATAGAATTGTAAGTCACCTAAGCTATCAAGATCATTTTCAACCACCATATATCCAGCAAGGTTTCTTCCCTGAGAGCCTTTTAATTCCAATGAAAGTAATCCCAAGAATTCAGTCTGTTTAAAACCAGGTGGCTTTGCTTCAACATAATAGGTATCAAGACCACCAGGAATTTCATAGAACTCATTGGCTTGAATAAAAGTCTCAACATTAGTTACATGGTAAATGTTGTACATCTCTGTTTTCCAATTAAATAATTCAACTGGATATCTAATTTGTTCTTCTAACCAAGCTGGCATTGGTTGAAATTGTTCAGAATATTGACTAGCAAACATTTCTGAAAAGAAATCATCTCCCGTCTTGAGTAATTGAATATCACCATTGTAAGAATCAACAAGCGCATAGCCTACTAAACGTAAGTAAGGATTACCAACAGACCAAGGAACATCTCGTGTATCAAATCCAATAATCAGTGGGATTAACCAATAGGAATTTTCTCCATCAGTTACAGGAAGTGAATCTAATTCTTTTCCGAATAAATCATATAGGAAATACGGATACAGGATTTCCATTCTGTCATGTACATCTTTGTATCTCATAATATGAACAGATTCAGCTGGAAATGAAAGCAAAAAGTTTGGCTCAAAGATCCAACTGAGAGGAGGCGAAACATCCAATCCTCCTAAACCAGAATAAGATACGCCCCCAAGTTCAGCACTGTTTTGATTATCTCGTGAATTAGGATAACCAGACCAAGTTTGTTCAAATAATCCACCTTCACCATAGTAAATTTCTCTTTGTTTGAAAAATTCGCCACTATCAACAATTTGGCCATCAGTTGCTTCTAGAGTTAAAAATCCATTTGGAACATGAGTATAAACAAGATGTTCGTTATACCATCTGTTATCAAGACTCACAGATGATGGTAAAATTGGCTTCATTGAAGCAGTCCAATACAGAGTATTGTTAAATCTGAGAATATCATTGTCTTCAAAGTCAACATATGGGATAAGTCCTATCTCAGGTTTTAATTTTGCAAATGCTGCCTCCCAATCCCAAACTCTAATCACATCAAGAATATCACTATTTTGTTTTACATAATTATTGATATTATTTGGAGAAACAGATGTCAGTTGAACATCATGAATATTTTCTTGCACATTATTTAATTCGCCAAGATAACGATTTACTTCAATTTGTTGAGCAGTGTATGGTCCTAAAAATTCAATCTTCTTTGCATCAGCAATACTGTTGTTAACAGATACAACTCCTGCAACAATAATCGCAATTGCAATAATTGTTAAAATTCTGATATACACATCTCTCTTAAACATATGAGTTAGTACACGTGCTCGAATTCTATCAACTATTGAAAATGCAAGTAATGCAAAACCTATGACAAGTGTGCCACCAATTACATATCTTGTATTATAATCAATTTGATCTGTAAAAAAAAGATTAAATCCTACCCAAACTATACCAATACCAATTATTCCTTCAATAGTTGAAACATAATTTAGATATCTAGGTTTACCTTCATTGGAATCTTGTAAAAAGGATGTAATTACATTGATTATTCTATGAATTCCAACATACAAAACTAAACGTAATCCAATCGCTGCAAGTAATGGAGGAATTAAGATCACTAAAGCAGGAATCATTGGGACAACATTTTCAGATGCATAATTTGGATCATTTTCAGGAGTTACGAAGGGTAGAGAAAATAATGATGGTAAATTTTCAATTCCCAAAGTATTTCCATCAATAAATGACATTGCTGCAAATCCAAACATAATATTTACAAAGAATGCCCCAAAAAGCAATATCTTTGTAATTTGCCAAAGAACGAATTGTGGAGAAGTTAACTTGTAATCTCTAAAACTTTGGATACTTGTTGAAATTGGTTGTTGCCCACCGCCTGCAAGAAATCCAATTCCTGTACTAATGGCATACCAGAAAATCGAAGATCTTTCTTTAATGTTTACACGTATAAGAGCAATAGCAGATAGAATTATTGTAGAAACAAGTGAGTAATAGAGAGGTTTGGTGAATTGGTCACCAAATTCAGTAAAATTCATCGATAAAATGACTGCCTGATTTCCAACCATAGCAAAAATTGCCACTCCAATAATTGCAATAATGCCTAACCTGATGAATTTTCCAGTATCAGGAGGTGGAGCTTGCTTATCAGTAGAGGCGCTATACAAAACCAAATTTTCTTGGGATTTGGTAAATTAATGTCTTACCAGCAAAATTAAGCTATTCTGGCAAGTTTTTTACAAATCATATAGACTGCGGCAAATGTAGGGATTGTTATTTTTTCGTTAATGTATGGACCAAATTTTTTATTTTTTAATTTGAATTCTATAGGACAATTTGCAAAAACTTCTACTGAATTGTCACTAAGAAAAGATGCTTCGGTATATGGATCAAATTTTACTAAATCATTACATTGAATTTTTGCAAGTCCACTTTTACTGTTAATGGATCCAGGTAATCTAAAAATTCTATGAATATCCATAGTTACGTTAGGATCAATTTTTACTCCGATATTATCGGATACATCATCAAGCATTTTTTGAAAAGACGAATAACCGTTTGCAAGTAATTCTGTAATTATTTTTGATCGTTTTGATTTTGAACCAAAAACTTGTTTTGAAAATCTTCCTCTCCATCCCTTTTCATCAAAATCTGGAAAAGATGCACGATTTTGTTTGAGTTTCTTCATTCCAAATGTTTCAGGAATGGCTCCACGAAGTGAGATGTAATCTACTAATTCTGATCTTTCTCTAGAACCAATTTGTTGAAATTGTGAATTATATACATAGACATGAAATCCTTCATTGCCAGAAAAATAAACTTGAATATTCTCTTGAGTTACTGCAAGATCATCAATTAAAACTTCGGATAGTTTTGAAACTTCAGTTTTTGAGGCATCAATGCAATTTTTACATGGTAAAGATTTTTTTTCTAATTTTGATGAATTACATTTTAAACATCGTGTAAGATTTTTTGACACTTCATTACATTCATTACAAACTGATATTGTATGACTTTCTCTACATGGTAAATTGAGATCTTTTGCATCAATATCAAAAATTAGATCTGCCTCTTTCCAATCTTTTTCATTCATTGGTAAATTGGGAAATGTATAGTATGCATTAGAACAATAAACATCAGATGGAACATTTTGTATAAGCAATAAATGTAATTCCTTATCATTTTTTATTGAAATATGACGAGTCATTCCTGAATTAAATTTCTGATAACCAAATTCTCTCTCAGATGTTCTCTCTGGAACTTTGATTTGATCAAAATGGTTAAAGTAATACTTTTTGAATGAATCCTCTAAAAATTGTATATCAGCTTCTTGCATTATTTTTTTTCCTTCCAAATTGTAAGGGATTAATTATATTATCACAGTCAGATGTAGCAAAGCACAGACTTTGAGTTTTTAATTTCTCACATGAAGGGCAAGAATATTGTGTACCGCTTCCAGAAGTGCCTGATAAGTGATTTAGCTGGTAAAGTGTAACACGTTCATTATAATCAGGGGCATTTTTGAATAATGGCGCAATTTGTTGAACTGATTGACCTTTTGATAAAAGGAAAGTTGCTAGCATAAATCTTCCAGAATGAGGAAGATTTTCACCTTTTTCAAGAATGTCAATTGCATGCTTTATGCATGGTGGATATTCTCCAGTAGTTACAGTGTAAGAAGGTGTAAGATCTTTACCGATTGAAGTTAATTCATTAACTATATTTTCAAGTCCAGGAATCATAGGTGGTGTTGGTGCATTGGTAATTTTAGAGATAATATAATTGCCCAATTCTTTTCGAATTAATCTAACTGTTTTGTCTGGAGTAAGCAATACTTTTCCATTTTCCACATGTCTATTGATTAATTTCCATTCTCGTTCATGAAAATCTATTGAGTGTTTTAGATAATCTGATACAGGTATTTTAAAAAAATCATTTTCTTTTATTACATCAATATTGAATAAATCATAAATAATTCTTATAGCTAAATCAATTTTTGATTTATCAGATGCTTTTCCTAAATCTTTTTCGAGATGATTTTCTGCACGTCTAGATTCTGCAAGAGCGAATCTCTTGATCAGAGTATGCATTCCAGTTAATTTAATCAATACTATTGCTAAAAGAAATGAGAAAATCTCTTTTTCAAGAACAAAAGATTTTGATGCTTGTCCATCAATAATATCAGATTTGTAAATGCCACCTTGTGTAGAAACTTTGAGCCTATGAAGTGCCTTTTTAACAACTGGTTCAAGATCAGGATCTGTTCCAAATTGGGATAGTGGAAAACCCTTGTCTTTTAGGATTTTACCAGCACCTTCTAGGAATGGATATTTTGCAAACTCATCAGTTCCTAATTCCAGCATGAAAGTAATTTACCAAGTTTACTTAAAAATCTGGTTTTTTGAATTTTGACTCTGGTTTAAATTATGTTTTGAGAAAATATAGCATATGCAGGTTGGATGTCATGTATCAATATCTGGATCGATTGACAAATCAGTAGATAATGCTGTAGAAAGAGAATGCACTGCATTTCAAATATTTACTAGAAATCCAAGAGGTTGGCATGCAAAAGAACTAACCAAAGAAGATATTGATAATTTCAAATTAAAACTAAAAGCAAGTAAAATTGATAGATTTGCAACTTGCGCGCACATGCCATATTTACCAAATCTTGCAACACCAAAAGAGGAGGGTTTTGAAAAATCGGTAAAAACTTTGATAGATGAAATTGAGAGATGTGCACAATTAGGAATTCCATATCTTGTAACACATCTTGGTAGTCATTTAGGAACAGGTGAGGAAGCTGGAATTAAGAAATTGGTTGAAGGATTAACAAAAGCTGGAAAAACAAAAAATGATGTAATGATATTATTAGAAAACACAGCAGGGCAAAAAAATTCTGTTGGTTCTGATTTTAAACAATTGGGAGAGATTTTCAAGCAATTAAAACCTGCAAAGAAATTTGGTGTTTGTTTAGATACGTGTCATGCATTTGTTGCAGGATATGATTTAAGGACAAAAGAGAATGTAAAGAAAACTTTTTCAGAATTTGATAAACATGTAGGAATTGATAATTTAAAAATTCTTCATCTTAATGATGCTAGAGGAGAACTTGGCTGTAATCTTGATAGACATTATCATTTAGGCCTTGGTGGAATTGGAGAAAAAGGAATTTCTGCCGTTGTAAAGTATGTCAACGAGAAAAAGATCCCAATAATTTTGGAAACTCCTATTGATGATGACAGAGATGACTTTGAAGATGTCAAAGTTGCAAAGGGATTTGCGTAGAAATTTATTCAATGGTTAAGTGAATGTAACAATGGATTACGAAGCAGTTATGAAACTAGCACTTGAGCGTGGATTTTATTTTCCTAGCTGTGAAGTTTATGCAGACGCACAGGCAGGATTTTGGGAATATGGTCCATCTGGAGTTAGTCTGAAAAATAAATTTCTAGAGTTATGGAGAAGAGAACTAATTCGAAGAGATGGAATGCTAGAAATAGATGGCTCTCAGATAATGTCAAAATCAGTTTTTGAAGCTTCGGGTCACTTGGGAAACTTTGCTGATCCAATAATAAAATGCACAAAATGTAATTCAACTTTTAGAGCAGATAGAACAATTGCAGATATTACACAAATTGAAATTCCTGAAAGTGCAGATTTAGAAGAATTTG
>JAOUAE010000049.1 GCA_029861085.1 Candidatus Nitrosopumilus sp.
TCAGAACCACAGCTGCATGTTCCATCAGAACCACAGCTGCATGTTCCATCAGAACCACAGCTGCATGTTCCATCAGAACCACAGCTGCATGTTCCATCAGAACCACAGCTGCATGTTCCATCAGAACTGTGCATATCAGTTCCACAAGTACAAGAAGGGCCACAAACACATGGTCCTTCCTCTCCTGTACATGTACACGTACCATCAATGCCACAGTTACAATCTCCTGCACAATTACAGGTATCACCGGACATTCGTTGTTGAGTTACTGTCGGAGAAAATTCAGAATCTGGTTCTTCATATGCTTGTCGTCCTCCGGGAATCTCAGAACATAGTCTGTCTCCACAAACTAGATCTTTTGTCTGTGAGCCATACTTTGATACTGATACTCCCTGTCCCTTTGCAGCCTCAGCGTCTGAAACGATGTCAGTAGATGTCACAATGGATGTCGTCAAAAGTATTGTGATAGTTAATAGTACTGTTAACAGTCTATTCATGGCAAAAAATATGCATCTTTGTTATAAAAAATCAAAGTGCTAATCTCAAGAATGGTTTTGTCCATGGTACAAACTTCGATTTCATTAATGGAAATCATGTTCTATCTTAAAAGACAAAAATACATAACTAAAAATAAATTGAATTTTTCCTTGTATACTATACTACTTGTCAGCGTATTCATTTTGTTTGGAATGTCTTCCCAATCTGTATCAGCTCAAGAGATACCCTCTTGGATAAAGAACACTGCAGGATGGTGGGCTGAAGACAAGATAAACGAGAATGACTTTGTAAATGGAATCGAATATCTGATCCAAAATGAAATCCTAAAAATCCCTCAAACACAAATCTCAAAAACTCAAGAATCCCATGACATTCCCCCCTGGATAAAGAACACTGCAGGATGGTGGGCAAGGAATCAGATTTCTGATACAGACTTTGTAAATGGAATTCAGTATCTGATTTCACAAGAGATAGTATCAGTTACAAATCCCAGTCAAGCATTGAGAGAATCGACAATTCAAAAGATCGGGACTTTTGATATTTCAAAAGCTGGATCTGTTGAAGGGTATGACGATGCCGCATTTACGATAATAATGTTCAGCGATTACCAGTGTGAAAAATGTGCCTTGTGGTTCCAGCATGAAAAAAACCTGCTTACAGAAGAGCTGATTGATTCTGGCAAGGCAAGGTTCTATCATCTTGACTTTCCATTTCTTGGAGAGGACTCGTTTCTAGCTTCAGAAGCTTCTCACTGTGCCAATGATCAGAACAGATATGCAGATTACCAAAAAATTCTATATGAAAAACAAAATGGAATAAACAACGGTTGGGCAAGCCATGACTCACTTGTCGGATATGCCGCAGACCTCGGATTGGACACCAAACAGTTTGACAGTTGCCTGTTGTGGGATAAACACAAACTGCAGGTACAACATAACAAGGAAGTAGGTTCGTTTCACGGGGTGGTTGGCACTCCCGTATTTTTCATAATTAATTCAGAGGACATAATAAAGAAAATAACGGGTTCGCAACCTCCAATGATATTTCAAAAAGTCGTAGAAGAGCTAGAGTCAAATTGACATTTGTAGAAAAACAAGTCCTTGCACTACGAGTTGTTTTTATGAACATCCGTTACATTTTTTTGGCAATTATCATCTTCTTTTCGCTTTGTCTCCCGCTTCTTGCGGTTACGGAATTTTTGTTTCTAGAACCCTACGTGTTTTTTTATGTTCCAATTTACCATCTTCCAAACTTTCTTTCAATTGTGATTATCTCGGCACTTACTGGTCTTGTTCTTAGTATGTCAGTATACCGAATCAGATTTTTGCAGGCAAGCACTAAAAAACTAAGATCTGGACTGCTTGGTTCTATTTTAGGGGCGGGAGCTGGAGCATGCTGTGGTGGTGTAGGCGTTGCACTGATTTCAATTTTTGGCACTGTTGGCATTGCTGCCACTACATTTCTAACCAATCTTGAGATTCCTTTGCGTTTGATATCGATAGGGATTTTGATATTTACATATCTCATGATAGTCAAAGATCTCAACAGAGAATGCAATCTTAACTTTGATGTAAAAGAAAGATAGTCTTCTAATATGTGAAAAAGAGACCACTTTACATATTTGAAAAAGAAGTAACAAACGTCTAGGAATTGTTTACGATAAAATAATTTTAACCAATTCTCCCATTGAATTTTGGCAGATCTGCTCAACCCTCTCCATCTTGTACATGATCAAGTTTACATTTTTATCAATAAATGAATAATATGCTACTAACGAAATGAAAAGATGCCCCCTATGTCAAACAAAATATAATGATATGGCCAAAGTTTGTCCATTAAGACATTGTTCTAACTGTGGCTCATTGAAATTACAGTCTCATAAAAAAAGGAGTTTTCAAACATCTCGAGCAAAACAAAATTTTGCCTTCATTTTACCACCTTTGGGCTTCTTTGTCTTAGTTTATGGTTATCTGTTTGTTCAAGGCGATTTGATTCCCTTTCTCAGCATTGTAGCAGTTTATTCCGTATTTTTTATCGGTATTTTATTTAAAATTACAATAAAAAATATTGATTGCAAGGAATGCAATGCGAGAAATTTTCCGTTTGTGAGTAACGTCACCATCAATTTAGACAAACTAAATGGTGATTTGATTGATAAGGAGGATCTAACAAGAAAAATTGCCAAGACAGTTCTTGAAGGATTATCAAAGGAACAGAAAAAACACAACAAAAAAGATATCCTGATAAGAATAGCAGGTGCAGTTTCGCTGGTAGCTATTGCGACACTTGGAACTTTCTTTGTAAATCCAGATGATGTCTTGCTAGGGGAAATTGTTGATTTGATAAAATCATTTCAGTAAATGAGAGCACTGTCATTTCTTTTCAGAAAACCAGATCATGCTGAATCTTGATATCATATTGCAGTTTATTGTGATTTGTCACTCTCATGTTTTTGGGATTCTTCCATTTTGCGAGAACATGCAAGCATTTCCTCTGACATGTGTTTGACTTTTGTCTTGTTGTGTATGGGACATGTCTCATCTCATTCTTTTGGACCTGGAGATTCTGACATCATATAAAATACAACAAAGAATACCTTGTTTTTTAAAAAAATTAAAAAAATTTGTGAAATGAGGGATTGATTTGCTTTTAATACTTTAACGACGTACAATATCATATAGTATGGTTTTTAAAAAATGTGTCCATTGTAGCAGGGAATATGAAAGCCTGTTTGATGGGCCCACTTGTTCGTCTGAATGTGCAGTGGAAACATTATCCACAATTGAGGTAAATAGTGGTTAATCGTAATTTCCCAGAATTTTGTACCCCTCAAGTCAGCGGACATCACGTGGAATCTCTCAAAAACTATGCTTTGCCTGATTTTATTTTGTCACTTGTCGCAAAAGAATGCGATTCGGATCTTGCAAAAAGGGGAAGAACTGACAAAAAATTACACAGCATGAATGAGGAATCCCTCGAGTTACTGTACCGAGTATTTGTAAAATGTGACAAAAACGAGTCAGGAGAGTATGCCAGGTACAGATTTTATGCGTATGTTGCCAGCATGTATTACAAATGCGAAGTCTTGATCAACGAGATATTGCCTGGAAAGTCAGGAAATAATTACAAGGTTCCCGTAGCGGTAAAAAGTAACGGAATGTACATTTCAATTGCAGTAAACAAGGACATTGGAAAGCAAGTGAACAGAAGAGATACAACAAAATTTTACCACATGGTAGATGACATCAAAAACGGAGAACAGGGAACCATGCTGACTGATGCAATTTATGCTTCCTCTGTAGGATTCAAAAGGAAATCATTAGTTGAAATTGAAAGGTTAAGTGCAGCAAGGAACAATGACGATCCTGAAAACAAACTAAATTTTAAAACGGCATATTTTGAAAACGATATTTATTCGATGACCTAGTGTTTAACAGATTCATTTCAAAGCAGGTGAAAAGTAGATCATCAAGTTCTATTCTGTTCCTTTTCAACTCAAAGAACTTAAGACTATGGAAATTTTAAGTAAAGAGTTTCCGTGCTGATGTCCACTATCGTTATAACTGCTCAATTCATAATTATCACATGGTTCACAAAATAAAATATTTTGAAGCTGATAAATTGAAACCGGGCATATTTCTTCAGGATGCAGTAAATGACTTTCTAGCGGAAAAAGATGAAAAAATCATAGCAGTTCACCCCGTTATGGAAAAAACATTGCTGGTTCACTACAAGGAATAATGACCATCTTCCATCATTTTCATCTTGATGAAAAATTGGACATCCAACGCTGTTTTGGTTTTGAATAACATGAATGATTCGTCAAAGATTAAGGGTCGAAGAAAAATACCTTCGTGTCAAGACCGCAAATCTAGAAGTCATCATTGATGTTACGGACTCGCAAAATAAAAGAACAATCACGCAAATATTAAACATGTTTTTACAAAACGATTCTTTTCTTCACGTTTTGTAATTCTTAATCACGTACCATAAACTTGCATTTTTTAATGTATTTTTAGAATGTATTTTCAAGTTAAGATTTATCGAATTGATAATTTCAACAAATACTCAAGACTGACTGTTATTGTGACAGATGTGTTTGCTTGTTTTTTCTTGATTTTGAATATCTATATAGATTATCATGATAGATGTATACTTGGACATTAAAATTTATAGAAAAATAGTAAAAAATATAGCAATTCAGGCATGAAACTGCAAAATTCACCCGGTATATATCACAGAAAGATGCCAACTAAAGCATGTTAAAAGAACTAATACAAAAAATGAAATTTGGTTCTTGCAAAACCAAAACATCTGACGATGTTAATGCATTTGAGGAATCTGGAAAAAAGAAACCAGGGGACATAGAAAAATAAATGGCATATCGCTGCAAGCATTGCAATTTTAAGTGGAATGCATGGGAAGACGATTTTCAAAGTGTGCTTGTTCATGAAAAAACCCACCTCAAGAATCAAACGGAAAAAATGAAATGAAATATCAGTGCAAACAATGTAATTTTAAGGAGATTGGAACTTTGAATACTTTTGATAAAGTACGTGAACATGAGAAAATTCATCTGGGAAATGACAAATTAAAAACATCAGGGATAAAAATAAAATAATGTCTATTCGCTGTAGAGTTTGTAATGCTTCAAAGACTGCAAATGCTGATCAAATGAATAATGATGGCAAGTGGGAATGTGATACGTGTGGTAATCTGCTTGACGCAGATGGCAAAGTTACTCAATCATAAATGATTTGATGTTTATTCTAATTCCAGATAATGAGAATAATAATTAGTGTGCACTAACTTTAGATTGACTTAATACAAATAAGGTGTGGCAAACATCATGAGAATCAACTCTTGTAGAATATGCGGATATGGCATGGACGTATATCAAAATTGCCATATTTGCAAAGAAGCAATCGAGTTTGTTTGCCATAAATGCAATGCCGTCACGGACAAGGAAATTCATTCCAATTGTATGACTCAAGACGTGCTCATTAGGATGCAGAAAAGTTTTTGACGATTTTACAAAAGATTGGGGAAATAAAATTAATCTGTCGTAATTGTAACGCATTAAAATTTGCAACTGATGACGTGACAGGTGAAATTACTTGCTCCAGATGCGGTTGCGTATTTTCAGAAAATTCTGAAGACAGGGGAATGGGACGCAGGAACTTTTCAGGCATTGCTGACAATACAAGAACGGGCCCGGGCCTGTCACTAAAAAGACACGACAAGGGTCTTTTTACGATAATCGGGGCACAAGACAAGGATTCCGTTGGCAAATTGCTTTCTGCAAAGACTGCCCAAACATTTGGCAGATTGCGAAAATGGGACAGTAGGTCACAGAAAAAAAATTCAGCAGACGGTAGTCTAATACTTGCGCTTCAGGAACTGGACAAAATACAATCAAAGTTGGGACTCTCAGATACCGTAATTGAAAGAGCGTCTCTTTTTTACAGAAAAGCCTCAGAGAAGGGCCTTATTCGTGGAAGAACAGTAAAATCGATGGCTGCGGCATGCCTGTATGCGTCATGCAAGGATCTGGAATACAGCAGAACCTTGACGGAGATTACAGAACAGTTTGCAGTGCATCGAAAGGAGGTTGCAAGGTCATATCGTATTCTGTTTACAGAATTAGACTTCGTGGTCTCCATAGCGGATCCAATAAAGTCCATCACCAAAATTGCAAGCAAGATTGGAATCAACGAAAAAACAACACGCAAGGCAGTGCAGATTCTAAACGCAGCCCAAGATGCAGGAATCGTAGCTGGTAAGAACCCTGAAATTATTGCAGCAACCGCAATTTATGCGGCATGTGCCATAACAGGTGAAGCAAAATCACAAATTGCAATATCAGAAGTTGCAGGTATCAGCACAGTTTCAATAAGAAACAGAATTCTGGAATTTAAAACAAAACTAGGTCTGTTTTCCATGATGAACTGACTGTGAAAAACCAGGATGGAAAAAATTTGCAACATGCTATAACTCATACCAAAAATAAAATTACATCACATAGTAATGTGAACAATCTACGAATATCCCCTAAAGGTACCAACATTCCAGGACACCATCGAGAATGTGAAGAAGGAAATTGTTCTCGATTGATTCCATGTCCCTATGTCAGATGCCAAGAACATCGAACCGATATGGCAATAAAGGATTGGACTGTACAGGATGTTGAACCATGAAAAGTATGTCAACTCCACCTGCAGAAGATTACGTGATGAAGAGTGATTCTAAAATAAAATTATCTGAGGATGATTTTGTTGTGGTTGGAATGAATTACAACTATTACATGATTCCAAGACTGGCGTATCCACAAGACGATCTCAAGGCCTAAAAGAGCAAATCCTCAAGAATCAGAAAATGATTGAGGATCTAAGGTCAGTTTGGAATAACGGAGTGCATGGAATGTTTGCAGACGATGTTGCAGGGATAATGGAGAAATATTTTGGCAAAAGAATCGAATGATAAATCACGTGCTACTGAAGGTGTAGAATTAAAGACAAGGGTTGTTTTACTTAATACCTGTATGAATTGTGCCAATAAATTCAAACCAGTAAACAGCATGATGTTTGAAACGTTATGCGATTCGTGTCTGAGAGAGAAATAAAATCCAATTGAGAAGATATTATCAGACGGGATGATTTTTGACTTAAACCAAATCAAATCAACCTGTAACAAGATGACATATTCACTTTTGGGTTAGAACCTGTTCTTCTTTACATTCTTTACAACAAAATACTTGTAAAAAGATAAACTTGCTTCCGTAGATCTCATATTTTACATTTACAGTTTCATAGGATCATGTTTGAAATCTTCATTTCTCAGTCAGGATGATTTGCCAATACAATGATTACATGGGGAAAATCCTTCCTTTATTGCACGATCAAGCGTGTCTGGGACAAAGTAGGATTGTTCTTTCTTTTTTACGTAATAGATCTTGCATTCATGTTTTTTCATGGCCAGATGATGTACGGTCATGCCTGATTTATCGCCCATATACCCCGGCATGGTGCTACTTGCCGATCTCCAAGAGAATGTTCTCGTCTTGCCATTGAATGTTCTCTAAATCATCAAAGTTATCTTTGATGTTTTGCTCAAACGTTTCAGATGACTTTTTAAACTCATCTTTATCGTAAAGGGCAAATGTGGAGTAGTGATTATTTTTTGCTTTCTTTACAAGACTAGATAAATCAGATGTTCTGTTATGTCCGAATACGCGGGTATTGACAATTTTCATATCCGCCTTTTTTACGGCATATTGCAATTCATCAAATTCAAACAAACGATCCTCAGTCTCTTTAAACAAAGGAAAGTATTGCCCCCAGATGTTTCTGGAATTTTGATCTAGTAATCGTGTGTAGATAAATGCATTGCCATCATCTTTGAGGCATCCACATACCTCAGCTAAAAACCTCTGTATGTCAAAATGATGTATGGCATTAAACGTTACAATGCAATCCATCGAATCGTTTTCTAAAGGCAACTTATTGGCATTGCCAGGTCTGGCACAAAAATTCAACATGTCGTTGCCAATCAAATAACTCTTCAGATGCTTGAGCATGTTTTCATTGTAATCGATGCAGTGAAGATAGCAATCATCTTGTAAGCATTTTAAAAGTTCCAAAGAGTATCTCCCATCGCCGCAGCCTACATCGGCCATATTGATTCCTGATTTTTCTGACAGTCGATTTTTTATGTGCTGTATGTGGTCAAAATCAGTCATTCTCAAATCTTTGTACTTTGAAGCAATTTTTGAAAAATGACTACTTGCAATATTTTCAGCAACCATTGCTTCATTCTTCATGGTCATAATGAAAATCCCCATGTGAGTGCAACTACTGAAACCGCGCTGGAAAGATAAAACGAGTAGTACGTCCGCCTGTACCTTGGCCTCATCTATGCAATCACCGTTTTTTTAATTTCAGCAGTCTTGCACAGGCTAATCAAACAATCATGACAGAGATATTCACCGGACGTATTCTTGCAACCGCAA
>JAOUAE010000191.1 GCA_029861085.1 Candidatus Nitrosopumilus sp.
GTTGTAAAGAGCAGTTTCCATTCCTTTCTCAGCAGATTTTGCAAACTTTGCTTTATCCAAAATTGCTCCAAGTGGACCAAATGGCATTTCATAATCTACTGACATGGTTACTCTAGTGAGATTATTACCTAATGCTTTGAATTCATTGGTGATTTGCCATGTCTTAAATGGACCTTCAATTTGTTTTGCTGTGATTTTCTCATTTCTAATGAACTCAATTGTTTCACAATCCCACTCTAAACGTTTACCGCTAAAGTCACCGATAACTCTAAATGTCGTACCTACACCCATTCCTTCTTTGATGTCCATTGGAACAACTGTCATCCCTACCGTATCATTTTTGATTTGGTCAGAAACATGTTCTGGTCTTGCAAAGTAAGTGAAAACACTATCTACAGGTGTTTTAATATCGATTGATTTTGTTACGAGAGTCAACGATTGGGTTTCTTGTCAATTAGAATTTAAAGGTTTTGAAGATTTTCGTAAAGGAATTAAATTGTAATATATTCATCGAGTTTCTGTTATAATTTATGAATAAAAGGCGATCAGTTTTTCTGATCTTTGGTTTAGTTCTTTCATTTTATTCAGGCTTTGACTCAGCATATGCTCATTCAATGTTTAATTCTGCTGAGGAATTTTATGGAGGTTATAGAGTTCAAGTAGCCACAGCACCAGAATTTCCACAAGTCGATGAACCATCTCAGTTTTTGGTCAGAGTGACTGATGAAAATTTTGAAGAAGTTGACAGGTTCACTATGGGGATTAGAATATTTTATAATGATCAACAAGTAAATGCAATTTTACCCACTACGGTTGAAAATGGACATTGGGATATTGATTATGTGTGGAGAGATGTAGGAAATCATGTTGTAAGGATTGATTTGTACGATATACAAGGAACTGACGGAATTCTAACTTATACATTTAACATGGGAACTCAAAATCCATTTGGATTTATCTTCTTTGGTGCAATAGTTACAGGTGCTTTGGTTTTTGTAGGAGTAATATCATATATTTATCTGCCAACAATTTTTAAAAAATCTAAACTTTAGATAGTATTGGTGTTCTAGAAATTCTAAACGCAAATACGGTTGTTAACAACACCATAGAGAACAATAATATTCCAATTCCCAAATGAACTGCAACTAAAACTGCATGCAATTTCATATCAATTACCATCGCACCAAGTACAATTTGAGTAATTACAAAAACAGTCGCCAAGGAGCTAGTTACTTTAATCTTCAAATCAGCATTCTTGTTAATGAGACTTGCAACCATAGTTGCAATTACTAATGATCCAGTAGTTGCTGCAACTAATCTATGAATCCATTCAATAAGGTATTCCTCAGATGGCATTATACCATCTGGACATAAAGGCCATTCAGGACAAGTCAATCCAAGTCCAGCTGCTGAAACATATCCTCCAATAAACATTAGAGAATACAAAACCATCATTGTTACTAATGCAAGATACTGAATTGCCAAAATTATTCTACTATGAAACTACCCTGCATGCCTTGTATTGCATGTCCTGGAACTGTACAAATGTAATAGTAAGTTCCTGGTGCACCAGCAGTGAAAGTAACACTACCACCCTCGCCTGGTTTTAACGGATTTGTTGGTGCTGCAATTGCAGAATCCATAATTACATTGTTAAAATCTTCAGGATTTGAAACAACTCCAAATGAATGAAATGACTTACCCAAATTATTAGCAGTAATAGTTACTTCATCACCAGAGTTCACTTTGACATCAGGATTATGTCCATCCTCTCCAGGTAAAGCATTGAACGCTAATGTCCTAAAGTCTGCTGATTCTACAAAGTCCAAAGTAAAGTCATGAGATACGCCTGTTGGGGCTGCTGCGACTCCAGGAGAGGCACCACCCTGTGCAGGACCAATTATGATTTCACCGACCATTCCTTGGTCTCTGTGACCTGGAACTGTACAAATGTAATAGTAAGTTCCTTCCTCACCTGCAACAAATTCTGATGAACCACTTTCACCTGCTTTTAAGGGATTAGATGCTGTTGCAACTTCACTTCCGGGAATAATTCCTCCAAAGCCCTCTGCATCTTTAGTAACGCCGAAAGAGTGGAAAGATACTCCGTCATTTATAACATTAAAGACTACTTTGTCACCAACGTTCATGTTAATAGTTGGATTATTGTCAGGCTCTCCAGGTAACGCATTGAACGCTAAAGTCCTAAAGTCTGACGATTCTATAAACGAAAGATCTTGTGTAATGGTTTGTCCAGTTTGTGCCGCTGGTGCTGCATGATCAGCACTTCCTGCCATCATTGCTACAACGGGAGCTGGTTCTGAAATCCAATAGTCCCACATTGAGAAGAAGATTACTCCACCAACAATACAAATCCCTAGCATAATTATCATCATTTTTCCAGTTCTAGCTGGAGTTGTTCTGTAAACTGTTTGGGAATTATCGTGACTCATTTCATATATCTCCTAATGTGATGGGTTCTTTGCCTCGAAAGGATAATAGTATTTGCCAC
>JAOUAE010000192.1 GCA_029861085.1 Candidatus Nitrosopumilus sp.
TTGCTCATGTGAGAAATCCATAGCTTGTAAAACATGTGAAGCTTTTTGAGTATTGACAGAACAAGCCGAACCTGTAGAAGCTGCAATTCCATTCTCATCAAGTTTGATTATTAGATCTTCTCCATTGACACCAAGAAATGTAAAATGCGCATTGTTTGGTAGTCTAGTTTCAGGGTGTCCATTAAGAGTAACTTCAGGAATTTCATTTATTACTTTTTTAACTAAATAGTCTCGAAGTTTTTTCATATGAGATATATTTTCTAGTAGATTATTTTTTGCAATTTCGCATGCTTTACCAAATCCTACAATATTAGCAACATTTTCGGTTCCAGAACGCAATCCACCTTCTTGACCACCACCCAGAATGACAGGATCGATAACAATACCATTTTTAATATATAATGCACCTATCCCTTTAGGACCATAGAGTTTGTGAGATGAAATAGACAACAAATCGATACCTAATTCTTTGACATCAATGGGAATTTTACCAATTGCTTGTATAGCATCAGTGTGAAAAGGAACTTCATGCTCGTGGCATATTTTAGATATTTCAGATATTGGCTGAATTGTGCCAACTTCATTATTTCCAAACATTATTGAAACAAGACTAGTTTTCTTAGAAATGCAGTTTTTCAAGTCTGAAGGATCTATCATACCAAATTGATTAACTGGGAGATAATCAATGTCAAATCCGTTTTTAGTCAATTCTTTGCAAGGCTCCAAAACTGCGTCATGCTCAATAACAGATGTTATAATTTGAACAGGATTTTGTTTGATTATTCCTTTTATCGCAGTATTGTTTGATTCAGTGCCGCCAGAGGTAATCAAAATTTCAGAAGGGTCGGCATTAATTAGAAACGCAATCTGTTTTCTTGCTTTTTCAATTGCTTTACGAGCTAGTCTACCATAACGATGGATTGATGAAGGATTCCCATAGTGGTCTTTAAGATATGGCAGCATTGAATTCAAAACTTCTTCATTAATTTGGGTAGATGCTGCGTTATCCAAATATATCAATCTGCAATCACATTAATTTTTCCTGGTTTATACCCTTCTTGATCTATTTCAACTGTAGTAAATCCAATCATCTTTAATTTTTCAGTAATTTGTTTCAAAACTTCATTGTTAAGTATAGGAATCATGTCTTTATCAACTTCAATTTTAGCAGAACCATCAAGATCACGAACTCTTACTTGTTTTATTTTTGTAAGCTGTTTAACAATAGTTTCACCAAATTCTATTCTAGTTAATTTTTCAGCAGTGACTCCTTGTCCCCAAGGGATCCTTGATGCCAAACAAGAGTTGGAGGGTTTGTGATATACAGATAATCCTACCAATTTCGCAGTATCTCTAACCTGTAACTTTGAAAAATTGGTTTCTACAAGTGGGCTCCTAATTCCATTTTGTCTTAAGGCTTCAATTCCGGGTCTATATTCACCCAAATCATCAAGGTTAGTACCATCAACTATAATCTGAACGTTGAGTTCCTTGGCCAATTCTATCAAATGAGTTCCTAATTCCATTCTGCAGTGGAAACATCGATTTGAATCATTTTTTGTAAATTCCTTGTTTTCAAGTTCATTGTAGTCCAAAAAGAATTGTTGAATACCTATCTCAGAGCATATTTGTTTGGATGTCTGTAATTCATCTTCAGATAGTGTTTTGTAATCTGCAGTTACTGCAATTGCAGATTGTCCTAATTTTTGGAAAGCAGCATATGCAACAAGGGCGCTATCTACACCCCCAGAGAGTGCCACTATTGCTTTGTTTTTGTCCTTGAACCAATTAACAAGTTCATCAAGTTTGTTCATTATGATTTCTCCAGTTTTTCTATCTCTTTTCTTAATAATGACTCTGTTTCTTTAATTGATTTACCAAGGGCATTAGATATATTTTTCAAGTCATCAAATTCTATTTTAAAATCTATATTTCCTTTAAAAGAAGATTTTTTATAATTTATTTGAAAAGATTTCCCATCCAAAAGTAAGGAAACATTATGAATTGATCTAGGAACAGTAAATCGATTAGATTCAGAAATTCGAATTCCCAACGTTCCAGTTTCAAGTACCAGTGTTTCAACTATTTCATCAACCTGCTCATCATTACAAATTACAGATACTAGATTCATAGGTCGTCCTTTCTTTGTAATTCCATGAAAAATTGAAACGTCCTTTGCATCTTTTTCCATGATTTTTTCGATAAGATTTCCAAGAATTTCTCCTGAAACATCATCCACGTTTGTTTCTAGAATCTTTACTGAATCAACTTCAAAATTATTTTCAGAGCCCCTAATAATTTTTAGTACATTTGAAAAAGTTTCGAAATCTTTTTGTCCTGCACCATAACCAATAGAATTAATTTTCATAGAAGGATAGTAATCCACAGGATTGTTAGATAAATTTACCAAAATACAAGCACCCGTAGGAGTTGTAAGTTCTTCGTTTGTAGAATTTCCTTTGATTACTAAGTTCGAATTTTTGAAAATCTCAAGTATTGCGCTTGCAGG
>JAOUAE010000050.1 GCA_029861085.1 Candidatus Nitrosopumilus sp.
ATTATGATTATTGGTGCTGTAATCACACTTGCCTTTTTTAAAATAAAGCAACCCTTGATTATCGGTTATCTTTTTGCAGGGATGTTGATTGGGCCTCTCTCACCACTTTGGTCCTGGATTTTACCTAAGGGTGGTCCATCAGCTGATGTTTTGGAAGGTGTAGGAATATTATCTGATATATCTGCATTGAATCTTTTTGCAGAAATTGGTGTTATCTTACTTCTTTTTGTAATTGGTATAGAATTCCCTTATGCAAAAATCAAAAGTATTGGACGTGTGGCAGTTGGAGTGGGCAGTATAGGATTATTTTCAACATTAGGCGTTTTATTTTACACTTCTAGTGCACTTGGATTGGGATTCATGGATGCACTGTTTATTTCTGCTGCATTGTCTATATCTAGTACTGCAATCATTGTCAAACTTTTAGAGGAGATGGGGAGAATCAAAAAAGAATCTTCTATACTAATTCTTGGTATTTTGATTGTAGAGGACGTAATTGCAGTTATTTTGATATCCTCATTGCAGTCTATTGCTTTAGTTGGAACTGTATCAATAGAGTCCGTTGTTGTAATACTGTTGGTTGCAATTGGTCTTATTGTTGGAACTTTTACTATTGGAACTCGTGTAATACCTCCTCTAATTGACCGAGTTGCAGCAGCAGAACATCGTGAAATTTTATTACTCAGTGTTCTTGGACTCTGTTTTGGATATGCTTTATTTGCAAATATTGTGGGGTTATCCGTAGCAATTGGTGCTTTTCTAGCTGGGGTTCTTGTGGCTGAATCAAAGTCTGCAGAGGTTGCAAAATTACTTTCAAGTCCAATTAAAGATATGTTTGTAGCCATTTTCTTTATCTCGGTTGGCGCACTGATGGATGTTTCACAACTTGGAGATTATATTTTTGTAGCCATTGCTTTGATTGCAGTTGCTACAGGAATGAAATTTGGAGGAAATATGGTTGGAAATCTAATTTTTAGGCAAAGACGTGGCAAAGCGCTACGTTCTGCATTTACCTTGTCTGCTCCTAGAGGGGAATTTTCAATAGTAATTGTAAAGGTTGGCGTCGATATAGGAGCAGTTAGTGCTTTCATGTTCCCGCTAATAGGCATAATTTCAATTGTCACTGCATTTCTATCTCCATTTTTGGTAAAAGCAGGCGACAAAATAATCCCTGCACTGGAAGAGAAAGAAAATGTCTGATGAATTAAAACGATTTTTAGATCAAGTGCATGATGGTATCAGCACTTTTGATTTTGATGGAAAAGAAACCCCGTGTATTGAACTAGATGAAAAAAAATATGATGATATGTTATCAAAAGTTGCTGGACAACCTCTGTCAATTAACACTGATCTAAATATTTTGCAAGATGGATTGGGGAATGCTTTTGTTGAAATCACATTGACATTTTCAAGAGGAAATATAGTTGAAAAATTTTTAGTCAATGCAAAAACAAATCTTAAATTTTTTGAATCTCTTGCAAAAACATCAATGCTTGCGCTTTCTTCGCCTAAATCTAATTATGGAAAAGACAATGTGTTTATGATTCAATTACCTCGTCCTGAAAAAGCTCAAGATGCACTTGAGATAATTCAAGATGCATTAATTCCCAAAAATCAGAGATAAATGGTGCAGTTACCGGGATTTGAACCCGGGTCACGTACTTGGCAAGCACGAGTACTAACCAGACTGTACTATAACTGCAACAACCCTAAAGATTGAATTTGGATATTAAACTGTTCTTAAGCGATTCACTGTTGGATTTAAATAAATTTCAGTATTAGACTAGCCGTGCAAAGATCATTACTGCTTTTTGAGAATTCCCTAAAAACTGAGGCCACCAAAAAGATGTATCTTTACTTTCTTGATAATTTTAAGAATTTTTACAAGCTCAAAGACTATGATTCCATTATCGCAATAGACACTCCTCAATTGCAAATCATGGTAGAAGACTATGTGATGATGCTAAAGAAGAGATTGGGGCTAATTCCATGAGAACGTACATGGCATGAATCCAGGCATTCTTTGAGACAAATGACATTGAACTGAGATGGAAAAAGATTCATAGATTATTTCCAGCCAAAGTGAAAAAGACAGGTACCCGCATGTGGACCGCAGAAGACATTAGGATAATGCTTTCTTCTGTACGAGATCTGAGGCAAAAGGCATTGATTCACTTTCTTGCAGCATCGGGGGTAAGACGTGGTGCAATTCCTGAACTTAAGCTTAAACATCTACAGGAAATGCCTGATGGTTACAGATCTGTATTGGTGTATGAGGGAAGCTTGGAGGAACATACTACTTTCATCCATCTGTAGGCTGCTTTTGGTTGGAGAAATACATTGAACACAGACGAAATGATGGCGAGTACATTGACAAAAATTCTCCGCTGTTTAGAAAAACATACCAGTTAGGAATACAAAAAGCCATTCCGCTAAATGAGGATCTTGTCATGAAGTCAGTCTGGCACGCAATACGAGTATCGGGATTGAGGGCCGGACAACAAAAAAGAAACGGAAGATATGAGACGCAGACTGATCATGGATTTCGAAAGAGGGGCATGACTGAAATTCCGGAAATCGTAATCAAAAGAATCTTTGAGAAACTTGACAGCATTGATGACATTCTACACAAGCAATGCAAGAGAATATCGGGGATAGGGGAGACAAACAAGCTGGTCCAAGCTATATGGAAAAAGATTCTGGTTGCACTGGGTGTGGTGTCTACAATAATTTCAATACTTGTTGTAATTACGTAGATTTCTGTTTTCACTGGGTAAACTAGTTGGCACTATGAATTTTTTGTCGGTTTAGGTATATACTGATTTCATCAAAGAAATCATTAGTGGACTTTGTTTCAATAAGCGTAAAAGATGAAATAGAAAAGTATGAGTTATCAATGAAAATTGAGGTTCTCACGAAAATGCGTGATGAGTTCTTGGATAACAAAGATGATCTTTAGGTTTTGTTTGATAAAATAGATGATTAATAAAAAATAAAATAGTCTAACTGACTATTTCTTTGATTTCTTAGCTGCTGTTTTCTTTGCTGGTGCTTTTTTCTTTGCTGCAGTAGCCTTTGGTTTAGCTTTAGTTACCATTATCTTTGAAGAAAAGAAATTTTATTTCAATAGAATAATAAAAATAAATTAATTCGCTGCATAAAGTTCTAAACACTTCTCTATTACAAAAAATGTTCCTTCATGACGTGCTGTTCCAACTTAGAAACAGGAACTGATTTTTTACATGAGTTGCATTCAATTGTAGCAGATTCATTTTTAGCCATTTTCTATCATTTTTGATTATGGGGATGGCAAAAAAAATTCACACCTACCTTCAGTGGATGAATCGTGTTTATTCATTATACATTTGAACCCAAATTTAGAAAGTTGTGTTTCAGTCCAAATAGAATTAGGTGAATGCTTCTCTATTATCTTTACTTCCTCACCATTCCTTTTTTCTTTTAACACATGAAAAATTACTCTGGTTTGCATTTAACTAACTGCACTAAAACTATCTAGTGCTAATTTCATGATCCTATACAGGATTACGCAATACAGAACACTTCTCTAATGGAATAACTCAAAACAGATTTTGGAATTGACTGACAGCGCATTTTCCTTTTTCTGTGGCTGCACGATGGATGACCAAAACGCAAAGATATCGAAACTCTGTCAGCAACACAGGGAAACTGCAACTCATGATGAAAAAAATTAATTCCTACAGATGTTACTATTGTTAACAAAGTTAACAGGAAGCCTATATGCTATGATTTCATAATTTTTTCATGAATCAACAACAATTAGAAGAAAAATATTTGTCCGCAGTTTTATCAGTCCGAAACAATCTGGTGCCTTCAGAAAACATCTCTGAAAAGTCAGCCTTCATACTACTTTGCGGATGCAAACTGAATCAATATGGGAAACTAATAGGGGAATGTAATCCTCATAGAGAAGCTAATTTCATGAACTGAATGTGTAGAATTGCTTATGTATAATGATTCGGGATTTTTCGGCATGAAGCAGGATTGCACCAACATAAGAGGATTTGAGATTTATGATCATCTATTTACATTTGATATGAATATTGGTCTAACAGAAAACAATCTTTCATAAAATCAAGATATTTCAAACAAACCACTGATGATTCCTACGTGTTATTTTAATACTAAATGTAGCTATACACTGCATGCCCTGTGATGGTTTCAAGTGCTATGTATGCGATTTGACATTCAAAGAGGAATCTACATCTGACATCCACAATGACATATCAAAACATTCCATCAGCAAGATACAGCTAGTTTCATGAATTGATCGCTCACTTTAACTAAACATTGCTCCAAAGGATTTGATTTTATTTCTGCATGCCTTACACAATTCCTTGCGGGAGATTATCATCAGGATAAGGGATGAGGACTACATGTCATTTCAGTCAGCAGCTGACAACTCAGGACTAAGAGTAGATGAGAAACTGTCAGAAATTGTACAATACTATGTCATAATTGAGAGAAACAGAAAGAAATTCTCGCAACCCACTTTGATTTAGATCTTTAGGGCCTTTTCCAAAATCTCATTGATAACATGTGAGAAACTCACACTGGAGTTTGTTTTTTCGATTTGTACTGCCTGAATCTTTCTGAGTTTAGAAATTACCTTATCTGTCAGTATTAGGGATATTCGTTTTGACATTGTATCATTACGTGAAATTCATATTAAAATTAGATGCAAATTCATCTTGTTCTCATTTTATGAAAGCGCCTGAATGCTGACATCAGTATCGTCTTTTGCAATCATCCTGGCATGATTCTCGCAGTACCTCATCATGTCCCTGTAGAATGGCTTTGAATTCTTTCCCGGATTGCGATAATGCCTCATGATTTTGAAATATCCTTCTGCATTGCAGTACATGACGTTGCAAATCAAGATCATAAACTATGCGGGTTTGAGCCTAAAAGGGTCAGGTTATTGTGAAAAAAAGAAATCAATCAAGTTTGGCCTTGGCCTTCTTGATCATGGCCATCTCTTCTTTGAGATGCTTCTTTAGAATGCGTTCATGCTCTTTCTTATGTGCAAAGTATGCCTTGTTGAGGGCGGTCTTTGTCTTTGCTTTCTTTGTTGCTGCATTGAATTTCTTATGAATCGCATTCACTTCTGCCGTGTATGATGCCATGACGAAATGTCAGCAGGGGGTTATTTAATGGATGAAGACATCGCAAATTGTTTGTTTGTCGACAGATCTAGAAAAACTGATCCAACCGCACTAGATGCGCCACATGCCAGACACATTTTCTATGATACCAATGAGCATTCCTGATCCTGCATTTGTCAAACGGAAGGTGTTTCTTGCATAGGATGCAGGTAATGATCATGATGACTTGTAACTAAAGATTGGTGATTTTTGCTTAAGAGGAACTGGTTATTGTGAAACACTTCCCTTATCCAATAGTTTTCGCATTTTGTCATGGACGTATTCGGACTCGAGCCAATACAGGCAACAATCATTGTCACCATAATCGGTGTGGGATTGCAAGTAGGACTAGGCTACCTGAAATCAGGCAATCCTTTTGATGGCAGACAGCTGCTAACATCAGCAATAATCGCACTGATGGTATCATTTACGGTTGTCGGAGCTGCAGTTCAATCAGTCCCGGAAGGGGCAGATGACATGACAGTATTCCTGATTCTGATAGGGGTAGTGGCAGTCATAGCAGGTATTGACCAGCTCGTAAAAAACACAGGTGGCGCAATCGCTGCCAAACTTAGAGAGTAGAGATGTATGCTTCTCTAATTTTTTTATTTTTAAAATTACAAACTCATTTAGTGTTCAAAAAAACAAAATGAATTTGACAGATTTCAAAAATTATTTAGATGGAACACTGTGTGTGATATTGCTCATCGAGAGTTATGTTACAATAGTTACACTCAAACTTGTTTGGTTGTTCACATATTGAACATGCATCACTAATCTTAAGTGTATTTCCACATTTTTTACATGAATCTATTTTCATAGCGACAATCAAACTAACATATTTATAAACAATATGAAAATTAGACAAACCTAATTAGGTTCTTCTAATTTAGTCATTCTAGTTTTCTAGAATTATACGCTGCATGAAGAATACTTCTCTAATCTTTCTTTTTCTTTTTTCTAACACTTCTCTTAGTTATTGAACGGGCAATTATTTTCAAATGGCAAATTCATTTTTCAATACAGTCGGTGGCATATTCTCAAACATATTCCAGGGCAGAAACAAGAACGCAATAATAGTTCCCCCTCACAAGATATTCACCGGTGAGTTTCCCGAAGTAGTGCCAAAGGAAAAATTTTATGACTATTATTATTCATGGCCTCAAATCAAATCCTCAATTAATCCTACTGCAAAAAAATTACTTGGCGCAGGAATCGAAATCACATCTAACGATGAAAGGGCAACTGAGATGCTCAACAAGTGGTGTGACATCATTAACTTTAAGCAGAAACTTGGCGCATTTGTCACTGATGCGCTAATTACCGGTGACGGATTCTTTGAGAAACAATTTACAGAGTCACGCAAGACGTTATCAGGAAAATCATTACCGGTACTTGGAAACATTGAACAGGTACCGACAAAGACATTCTGGAAGATTAACAGAGACCCGCATGCACAGGTTCTAAAATACGTGCAGCTAGTCGATGGCGCACAAAACGAGCTGTCACCAGAATACATTATTCATTGGGCAATTAACAATCCTGACAAAGTACTTTCTATAATGAAACGCCACTTTGAAAAATATGGTAAGATCCTAGGATTTCCAGATTGGGTACAATTTAACTATGCATTAAAATCTTGGTCTTCCACAATCAAAAAACAATTCAACAACCAATTTCAATGTTGTCCAAACCAAGCTGAAATCTCACATCACATATTGTACAAATCAAAATATCCTGCTCTAAGTTTGAATGTCAATAATGGAATTGCACTATGCAAGAAATGTCATAACGAGGTTCATGGTTGGAAATTAGCTTAACCGACATGGCCTGACTACATGTCCTAGGAATCATTCTTTGCAGTCGGGTCTTTTCATAATTCTATTAATTATGATTAAAACAACTCTGAAGATGAATCCATTTTTCACATTGCGTATAATTAATTGGACGGTTTCCGTGATCAGGATTTTCAGACCCTTTTGTGTAGTGGTATGAATACTGCGATATGTTTAAAGGATAAAATCAAAGTTCTTCATAGTGGGTAAGGTTTGACAATCGATTATAAAGTTCCATTATTTGCAATTGCAAGCATTTTTCTCATTGCTTCATTGGATGCTGCCGCATACGCACAACCGCTGGATGATGTAACTGCAACCATGCTTGAATCTGAAAATTCCGGCATATCAGTTCAGTTGGCGTGGAATCATGATGATGCCGTATCTAACTATGAGATAGGGTGCGTAAGCTGCATTCCTAATTTTTCAGAGAATACTGCAAATGATGAAATAGTCTTGCAAAACGTCACTTCGCTGGAAAACGGTCTTGCCATTTTCTACGCTATTGCCTATGACCTAAATGATGAAATCCTTGCGGTAAAACAGGTGCTGCTTGAATTACGTTAAGGGCCTATCTGTTTGAGAATCATCCATTCTTTTTTGTGCCGTTTAACAAAGAGCAAAAGGCACCACTAAAACCAATGGCAAAGGAAAAGCATGGATTGGATTCAAGCACTAAAAATGAAAATTCAGTCTAGAAAAAGGTTACTGTCGATTCAATGATTTCCTATAATATCATGGTTGTCGTATTGCAAACTGAGGGAAAAATGAGCACGCCGAGGAAAAAATATCAGGTTGTTGCGTTATATGATGATCATGCAGTGCTGATGGAATCCGATGCGTCTGACAGGGACTTTGCAAAGCGAAAAATCATCAAGTTTTGATTCAAAGCATTTGCCACTGAGGCAGATTCAAAGTAAAATTTTCTAAATCCTAAAACCAAATGTAAAAACATCACTATCCTTTTTGGCATTTTCCTTTAATTTGTCCAAAAAAAACTACTCCGTCTAACATCCAAGAGTAAGTATGAATCTGTTTGCACCAATCATTTTCATTTTCTAAAAGAAAATCACATTTTTAGTAATTGTCATCATAATAGTTAGTGTCTGCATAATTATTGTGATCTCTTGTTATTTCATAATTTTGATCATCAATTTCCCACTGATGTTTTAGGCGTTTCTCTTGATTTTTAAATTCATTATTTGATAACTCCGAGTATGTTGTATGTGTTCTTGTTCTTCTTTTTGTCGTTGATTTTGATTTCCATTTTACAATAAATGTTTCTAGAAAATCTGCTGCATCGTAGGTCATTTTCTTATCTTGAAGAGACAACAGATGTTTAGTTGCACTGTCACGTGATCCGTT
>JAOUAE010000051.1 GCA_029861085.1 Candidatus Nitrosopumilus sp.
CTGACGAATCTTCTGGTCACAGACTCAGAGTCGCAGAAGGTGACACTGTCACCGCAGAATATGAGGACAATACATTACCAGATCCGTACACAACTGCAGATGAACTTGATATTACTGCCACTTCACTAATCGGCACAATTGTACCACCTCTAGAGAGAGCACCAGCTGCTAGCTTGAGAGTCGTTGATGCATTCGGTAACAGTTTAGATACTGTCTCCGTTGACCAACAGGTGCAAATCAGTGCTGACTTAGCAAATGGTCAGGATAGAGAGCAATCATTTGCATACTTGGTACAGATCCAAGATGGCAATGGTGTCACAGTCGCACTAGCATGGATTACAGGTTCGCTAGCTCCTGGTCAATCATTCAGCCCAGCATTATCATGGATCCCAACACAAGCAGGAACTTACACAGCAACTGCATTTGTATGGGAATCAGTAGATAATCCAACGGCATTATCACCACCAGTCAGCACAACGATAACTGTACGATAAGTAAGAAACTAGTTCTAATTTTCCTTTTTTTCTTTTTTTGAATGCCTCCTAACGAAAGTTATGAACAATTTTTTCAGAAGTAATATCTATGAGAAGGTTGACAGTCAATTAAATTGAAATTTCATGTTTTGTCTTCTGCATTAATTGTCATTTTACTTGCAAATGTCCCAAGTTCATTTTCAGAAGAACTTGAATTGTTTACAAACAGCAAAGTCTATTCCCCCCAACATAACTTGCAAATCTATGGCAAGGCATTGCCTGAAGAAAACCTAATCGTAAGAATTTTTGCTCCAGATGAATCAATTGCAAAATTTGATCAACTGACTACTGATCCTGATGGCTCTTTTAATTACGATTTGATAACCTGGCCTGCACCGTCCACAAATTTTCCCTATGGGACGTATACTGTTGAAGTAATCAGTACTGAACAAAATGGGATCTCTCAAAAAATTGATGTAAAGTTCTCATCCACAACAGAACTAGTTGACGTCCCAGTCGAAAGAATTGTCAACACACTGGTTTTTGCCCCCGAGACTGCCGCAATTGATCAGCCCCTTAGGGTATTTGTGCAGACAACAAGTGACGGTCTTTTGGTTGGAAATGAACCCACAGAATTGTTGGGCACTACTCACGTCCATCTTCCATCTGGGGCTTCTGTTTTGCTATCAAGCTCATTTAAGACATTACATCAGGGATTGTATTATGTCGATTATACCCCTACTGAGGAGGGTACACACGTGTTTCATGTGGTTGCATTTAGCCAAGGAACCACCTCTCATGGTTCAGCTGCAACGAATGTTTTAAGCCAAGATCTAGGAGGAATTTCTGAACAAATAATTAAATTGAATTCGATTTTGGATGAAACATCTAAAGAACTTGATGTTCTTAAATTAGAAATTGAAGGATTTGACAATACTTTGGAGAAAGCTAGCGATAAAATTGATGAGAGCATCAGCACTATTTCCACATCTGTAAAATTTATCAGCGAGGCTTCCTCCCAACTTAATTCACTGCTGTTTCCAATCATTGCATCCATAGGAATTATTGTTGCGCTACAAATTACAATTCTTGCCAGAAGAAGATAGTTATAATAACACAAGAAAATTAAATTAATCAATGCCCAAAGTGGCTATTTTCTTTTTTGTACTTCTTGTTTCTTCAATGCTCACTAATTCATACGCATCAATTCCTGTCGATCTAAACAATGTTGATGGCATTCACAATACCTTGGATTTTAATTCAGATATTGTCAAAATTGATCCTGATTTTTTTGTTGAAAATAATTACAAAAGGTACTTGATTTTTGGTACAAATTTGCAAGATGATAATTTCCTAAAAACTAATTCAATATATGGAATTAGTTCTGATGCTGGATTTTTTTATGTATCTGTTCTTTCAGACAAATCAGCATCCAGTTTGATTTCACAGGGATATCATGTTGTTGAAGATTACAAGCTTGATTTTCACTTGTCGGATAATGATAATGAAATACAAGATGCGTCAAGAATTGGTGATATTACAGGTTCAAGTCTGGCTAAAGAAAAATATGGTGCATCCGGAAATGGCACAACAATCGCAATTGTGGATACGGGAGTGGATTTCTCAAATCCCGACATCCAGCATTCTCTTGCACGAGACAAAATCAATCATCCCATTATGCTTGATCCTGATGGACAGGGAATCATACTGACAAACGCGACTTTTTTTGCATTTGTTGATAAAAATGAAATTATTCGAAATTACAGCAAACCAATTCCCTCTCACATGACATCCTCAGCATATGTGACACGTGATGGGGTATTCCTTGATGTATCCCAGGGTGGCAAGGGCAGTGACATACCCATTTACAATTCATTTTTTCCACAGCTTGGAAACTCAATAATTTTTAATGGCACATTGGACCGTGACATGAAAATTGGAGATGATAACAGGAATTACATAAAATCAAAAAGTGGTGAATACCATCTTGGGATAATATACCAAGGTGGATTGCAAGGTTCAATGGCTAGAATACAGGTAGTGCCAGTTCTTTTAGTTGATTCTTTTCTACCCGGAGTTTATGATACCTTAATTCCTGACTTGAGTACTTCTTGGGAGGATTATACCAGGTTTGATTTAAAGTCAGGTGAGAAGGCAAACTATGATTTTGATTTCACTGACGAGAAACCAATTGTGTTGGGCAGTGGAAATGAATTTCTTGTTTATGATTCTAACAATGATGGAAAAAATGATTACAGTGCAGGAACGTTTGGTGCACAAGTTTTGGATGTATATGGTGTTATAAAAAATAATTTTACTGAAATTGATAATTCATTAAATGCAGTTAATGGAACACTGCTGCCTGCATTGGATCCGGATGGCGAGTTTTTTGGATTGATGACTGATTTTATGGGTCATGGAACTTCCAGTGCTGCATCAATCACTTCACGTGGTCAGCAAACTTATGACATTTACAATAATTCAAAAAGATATTCTATCACTGGTGTAGCCCCTGATGCAAAAATTGTTCCAGTAAAGGCATTGTGGTTTGGAGATACTGTTTATGGATGGCTATGGTCTGCAGGGTTTGAAAACAATGATCATGATTGGAAATTTTCAGGAAAACCAAGAGTTGATATAATTTCAAACAGCTGGGGGGTATCAAATTTCCCATCCTTTAAGGCATCACCTGGAATGGATGTATTGTCCTTGATTCTTAGCGTATTGGCAACTCCGCATTCTTTGGATGATGATTATCCGGGTGTAACAATAATCTCCAGTGCTGGAAATTCAGGTCACGGATATGGAACAATAGGGCTTCCAAATGCATCCCCATTTGGAATTTCAGTAGGTGCTACAACTAACAATGTCTTTGTTGGATATGGTCCTTTCAAAGATCAACCAAGGTTTGGCAATGACACCATTCACAGTAATCACGTAGTTGATTTTTCTAGTAGGGGTCCCGGTTCGATTGGAGATCCAAAACCTGATATCATGAGTATTGGCGCTCATGGGTTTACGCCATCAAATGTGTTAAAGACCCAAAAAGATTCCAAAGACGAATCATTCTCATTATTTGGGGGAACCAGTATGGCTGCACCACTGGTTTCAGGAAGTGCAGCAATTTTAATGGAAGAAATGAAAAAGCAATCACAAGACTATGATTCGTTTTTGATTAAAAATATTCTCACGTCTACTGCAACTGATCTATACAATGATCCATTCACTCAGGGATCTGGCTTAGTAAATATTGAATCCGCTTTGGATTACATTCACGGTGAAAATGGAGTTTTCATAGTGCACAATGACGGTTCATATGGTAACATTAAAAAAATTCTTGAGCCAGCTATTGAAAAGGTAAATTCAACGGCAATAGGATTTGAGAAATTTCAACTTTCTGCACATTCATTTCCTATGACAAGTTGGTTTGCAGGGCAGCTGCTGCCAGGAGATAGGACTACAACTACCTTTACAATTGAAAATCCTACTAATGGCACGCTTACAATTAATGTAAAACCCCAAACATTGTCCTTAATCACAAAAACTCAATTTAATGGAACGACCGATGTACGTCAACAAGACCCAATTTTGAACAATACGGATACTTTCATCCCAAACTATGTTAAATTATCTGATGTAACTTCTCAAACTGAACTCAGTGAATTCTTTAACGAGCAAAATCCGATTCCCGATGAATCATCATTGATGGTCCTAAATCTGAATTTTTTATTTACTGACTTTATGAATAACACATCTGATGTCTATGCTGATGATCTCAAAATCTCCTCTTTGTATGTTTATGACTGGATTGACAACAATAATGATACAAAAATTACCAGCGATGAATTGTCTATGGTAAACAGAGCTGGTTCATGGGGAACTGTTCAAGAATTAAGAGTTTCAGAACCCAATGAAAAATTTGAAGGTGTTCCATTAGTTGGAGTCTATCCAGTACCGACACGATACTCTTACTGGTTGGGTGACACAAAACTAAATTCAACCTCGATGGATTATACGCTTTCTGCCAGTTATTATGAGAAAGAAAAATGGCCTGCAATTTGGTCTGAATCTAAGATGATTTCTGTTCCGCCAAAAAATTCATCCACACTTGATGTGACATTAGTTACTCCAAATGATTTAGAGACTGGCGTCTATCAAGGATTTTTAACATTTGAAAGTGATAGACATACTGTGAATGCTCCAACATCTTTTGTAATTAAACAACCTGTAATGAAAAATGACTCCACAATTTTGATTAAGGGAATACAAAGCGATGATGTTCTTTATGGAAATGGATACACTAAAGGTGCATTTGATATGATTAATCGCTATATGGCTGGTGATTGGAGACAATATTATTTTGATATTCAAAATGAATTCATTAATTCTGCTGCCATTGAACTTTCATGGACTAGTGATGACACAAATCTTTCTGTATTTGTGATGGATCCATCAGGGCAAATTATACAAACTAATGTTCCCTCTGGGGTCTTTGGGCATTTTCTTGATTGGGTCTCTCTTGATTGGCTAGGCAATTCCATCTTTAGTCAGGGTGGCGGTTTCTTTCCGGTGAAAAATAAAGATGATACGTCAACAGTACTTTATGTACCAATTAATCAAACTGGCACTTACACACTTTTAACACATTCAACTTTGTTTGGTGGTTCTTCAACTACTGAACCAATTACACTTGCAGCTAAATTTACAAATATTTCTTCAGAAATGAATCTAAATGTTGAACAACCGGATATGGATATTGAATCAATTCCAATTTTTTCAGAAGATAATTCTACAACATTACCTGAAACATTACCTGAAACAAAAACTACGTCTAAAGATGTGGTGAATCCTGCTAACGGTATTACCTTTGATATTGGTATAGCAATTGGCTTAGTCATTGGAATTATGATCGGAGTAGCTTTCATTTTGATAATTAGGCAAAAACTATCTAGATAATTGAATAAGATTTATAAGCAATTTGGCGAAGGTGAGCTTGAATGTCGGAGCTGGGGACAAAAAAGTCTAGCGGATTATCCCGAAGGGACTTTCTAAAGTTAATGGGAGCTGCAGGCACGGGTTTAGCATTTGCTCCATTTGTCCCATTTGGTAATTTTATGCCAAATCCAAATCAGGCATCACTTGAAAGAGTGCCTGTAATTTTACCTGATGGAAGTCATGCTAATATCAATACATATCCAATTAATCATGCTGAAGTTATTACATATCCTTCAACTGGTGATGCCGCACTTGATGCAGAAGCATTTCGTAAATGGCAATTCATTAGACTTCCTGAAGAATTAGGTGGTGGAAAAAAGGATGTTACCTCTGTTAGAGCATATAGTATGATATGCCTTCATCTTTGGTGTTTATGGAAATACTATCCAGAAGATACCAAAAAGAGAGGTGAATGTCCTTGTCATGGGAGTGTGTATGAACCAACTACTGGGACAGCCATTGCAGGTCCTGCATCAGTACAAGCTGCACCATCAAATGTGTTACCTGAACTGACTTTAGAAACTGATCCTGACGGATCATTGTTTATTATGCCACCAAAGTTTAATGCAAACGATAATGGAGTAATTGGGTATGGCCGTTTCGCTTGAAAGAAGAACTGGAGTAGTAGCACTCCTTTACTGGATTTGGGATGGGGTAGACAGAACTATCTTTACTGCAATAAAATTTTCATTCCCTGCAAGATTTGTCAGCCCGTTTGGATTTTTGGGCATGCTCACATTTATCGTATTCATTATTCTCGGTGTTTCAGGCGCGCTGCTCATGTTTTACTATCAACCTATCCTTGATAGGGCATGGGATAGTGTTCAATTCATTAATGACGAGGTTCCATTTGGTTTTCACATAAGAAACATTCACTACCACGGTTCCAATGCAATGGTGCTTTTAGCAGTTCTTCACATGTATTATCAATACTTTAGTGGAAGATATAAAATTAGAAATGAAGTTTTGTGGATGACTGGTGTCATTCTTGGTACTGTTACTATTCTTGAAGCATTTACAGGATATGATGTTATTTTTAGTGAAAGAGCGGAGCTTGCAATCAGTATTGCGGCGTCGCTGACTACATCCATTCCAGTTGTGGGGCCGACAATTCGTGACGCGGCGTTGGGCAGTGGATTTTCAGACTTTGTATTGAGGTTCTATGCACAACACGTGTTCTTGTTACCCATTGTAATGCTTGGATTGATGGCAGTTCACTTCCCAAGATTCTTGGTCTTTGATGTCCCAATGGTGATGGCAATTGGTGGAGCAATTCTGATTACTGGCGGCGTATTCCCAATTGATATGGGGTTCAAGTTTGAGCCCACAGTACCGCCTGGTGTGACGGTTCCTGAATGGTATCTCACAGGGATTTATGCGTTCATGAGGACGCAATATGACAAATTTGTTACAGGCTTGTTATGGCCGTTATTATTCATTATATCATTTGTATTGATTCCATTTATTGACAGATACAAGAAATTCTCATGGAGGGATAGACCAATTATTACGGCATTTGGCATTACCAGTCTTGCTCAAATCATGGTTACCACTTATTGGGGATTCTATATTTCGCCTGATACGAAGATTCCTTTAGTAGAGCGTTTGGTAATTGATCCGATATTCTTCTATTCTACAATGATATTGCTAGTACCGTTAGGATTTGGATTCACCTACATGATGATTAAGCTTGCAAATGAAGCAGAAAGAAAATCAAAACTTGCAAAAAGTAACGGTCCTCAAAAGGTTGCCACCATCAATCTTTCTGAAAAATGGATTAACTGGTTGTTAATTGCACTTTTGGCTTTCCAAGTATTCCTAAATATTGCAGCGTATAATGCAGCTTTAATTGGAATGAAGAATATTTCGTTATTCTTTATTGGGATTATTTTGCTAGTGTTTGCAGCATTCTTCCATGTATACAGATATGCTATGAGTCAGCAAAAGAATGCGCCCCCTCCTGCACCAGTTCCTGTAATGGATGAAAAACCAAAATTAGCAGAACCTGATGCATCTGTTGAGTCAAGCAAACTTCCAGAAGGAGATGTCCAGCCTGAAGGAAAATCTGAAACAAAAGAATCACCTGTCGAAGTTTTAGTACCCAAAACCCAAGCAGATTTGGGAGTTAGTACTAATGCCAACACAAATGTTGGTTCTGGCGATCTCAGCAAACCATAATTTCAAAACTTCTAAACAAGCTTTATAAGAACTTGAGCGATTAAAAAAAATTGTGAGTGCACCTACGTCAAGTCATGCATATGGTATTGGAGTAATTGCGGTAATTGTTGGCATGTCTGCATTTGTTGTTTTTTATACTTCATTTTATCTTCCTGAATCTTTGGCAAAACCATCTGTGTCTGATCATATTTTGCATCCTGAAGAAGATCTTATCATTGAAATTGTTCCCGGTGCTGTTGTTGAAGGCAATGAAAACTATGTTCCAAACAAACCTACAGTAATATTGGAAATTAACAATAGAGTAATCTGGGAAAATAATGATGAAACTGCACATACTGTAACTCCTGATCATAGACATGCAGATAGTTATAGCGGAGACTTTGGCAGTACAAGCGTGTTAAAGCCTGGGGATACATATGAATTCTTATTTACTGAACCACAAGATGTTCCTTACCATTGTACACCTCACCCATGGATGACTGGAATTATAACTGTGGAAAAAAGTAGAGGAATATGATGATGCAAGAATATTCTAAATAGAATATTTTGCAAAAATTATTTGACTTTCTATTTCTTTATGCTGTTCAATAATTGACACTCTGAATTTTATTTCGTGTTCTTGTTTTGGCTCAAAATTAATCAATGCGGTAAATTCTGCCTTGTTTCCATTCATTACATCCTTGTTGATAAATAATCTTGAAACATTTTGTGATATGTTTTTTCCATTGTATGA
>JAOUAE010000193.1 GCA_029861085.1 Candidatus Nitrosopumilus sp.
CAACATCTACTGTTGCAGTACTTGGAATGTAGCATCCCTCTGCGGTTTCCTCACAACCCGGTGCGCCAGAACCCATGGCGGCCTCGATTGTGACTTCTGAATGATCTGCAAAAGCAGCTGGTGTCATTGCGACAATACCTGCTGCGATAGCAAATAGTACGAAGAAAGAGCTAAGTGCTTTTGTCTTCATTAAACAAATTACTTGTCGGGATACATAAAAACCTCACTTGAATTCTCACAAATAGAGTCAGTTTTTTCTAAATTGATACAACTTTAAAATTCCAAATAATGGAATTCCAAAATACATTCCAATATTGAGTAAAACTATGGAGATACCATATCCAAGCATTTCTTGCTCTGAATCTATCTCAATATGATTTAACAAAGACAATGACGATAACATTGGCGTTAATGCCATTTTCATAACTTCCTTGAAAATTGGTTGTTCTCTTTCAAAGTCTGCAACTGTTGGTGAAAATGAATAATAGAATTGGTTAAAAGATGTCATAAAAGCCATTCCTGAATTTGTTTTTAGAATCGTATTATCTCTGATCTCTCTTAGTTGTTGAACTTGTGGTGACATCTCTGAACCATATGCTGCAGTTGCAATCAGACATCCTCCATCTTCTCCATTGATTTGATTATCATTATTTGGTGTTGTTGGTTGAGCGTGTGCATCGCCTACTGCAATGTCAAATGAGACTGTTTCAGTTGGAATTGGCTGAAACAGAATTCCTTCAATTTCAAAGTCCATTGTATACACTCCTTCTCCCAGATTAAACTCAATTGGAATTTTTACAGAACCAACTGATGTATGTGTAAGTGGTATTGGTCCAAAAACCATTTCATCATCTTTTAAAACTGATATTGTATAATCAACATGTTCCTGAATTTTTTGTGTTTGAGGATTAATAAAATCAATATTTATTTTAGTTTGAATATTTGGCTGTATCGCATCATGTGTTAATTTAACATCTAGTGTTCCTTTTTCAGTTGGCAAAGTTTGAGATTCTGCAAAAGCTGGAATGACTAATAATGGAATTAATAAAAACATGAGAAAAAATTTCATATCTATATTTTGAAAATCGTAAATAAAAGTTGTACTCTATTTTCCTGCCTAAAAGAATTGTCATAAATAGAAATTCTATATCAGCTTTAAATATGGAATTGACATAATTTTTACATTGTATAACAAGTTTGTATTTTTAATTGCGATTGTTGGTATTTTCACGATTCCTATTCTTCTTCCAAATGCATTTGCACATGGACTTGGAGGAGATCAAGCTGAACCACTATCATTTGGTGATATGGAGGTAACTGTTCGTACAGAATTAAGTCCATCTGACATTACAGTGGGTGACATTGATTCTGCTAATATGCAAATACGTTTCTTTGATACATTAACTGATGAAAATCTTGACAAAGTAACATACCGAATAGAAGTTTGGCAAAGCGGCGAACTTTTAGCCAGAAATTTATTTTATGATATGGATGGCAGATTAGATGTTAAAATTAAACCACAAACTGGATGTAATGAAACTAATCTCCATGAATGTTCAACTTATGGTGGTTCTGAGCACGTTAGTGCACCTGGTGCTCTATTTGTATATGGAGAAGACTGTACTGATGATAATTTAGATGTCTGTGGAAGACCGTCAATCACAGGTCCAATATTTGTAAAAGGTGGATTATACAAAATTAGAGTTGATATTGAAGCTGCTACTAGTCCAAGGACTGTATTGGCTAATTTACTAAGTTATGAGACTTTTGTCAGTGTTGCACAAGAACAAAATTTTTCTATTCAAACCGCAAATGCTGAAGAAATTCCAGTTATTGTAAAAACATACTATGATGATGTCGATAACTTTGAATTTGATACGTCTGATAATTCAATTTCATTTGACATGCCGTTTGATTGGAGTCCCGATTATGTTGATTTAGTACAGGTTGTACACGAAGAAGTTAGAGTTCCAAAAACATTTGCACCTTATGCAGAAGGAAAACAATTCAAAGGATATGTTAATGGCGTAGAAATTGATCAAAGGGCATTACTTAATGATCCTTATTCATATGATGATACCAATATTGTTCATTTTCTAATTACAAAAAATGAATTATTAAAAATTAATGAGAAATTAGGTCCTGATAATTATGACAATTTACAAATGGATTTGAAATTAGTTCCATTAGCTGAAGTTTCAAAAAGTTCAACTGAATTTTGGCTTGTAGATGATCCTATTAATCAAAACCAAATACCAACCACAGTAAATATTTCGTGGGATGGAAATTATGGTGCAGGTGATGATGTACCTTTTGAAATAACATTCTTTGATGAAAATAGAGATTTGATTAAAGATATCCGATATGCTATTACGTTCATAGATATAAGTGATAATCAGGTATTGGAATCATTTACTGGAGATGATCCTCAGAATCTAGGCATTCTTTCAACAGAAGGAATTGATGTTCAAAAAATCTACATTCAATCACAAGGACAATAC
>JAOUAE010000194.1 GCA_029861085.1 Candidatus Nitrosopumilus sp.
AGATGCGGCTGCAACCCAAGTTCTAAGGTCTTGATAAACTGGAACATTATGTTTCTCAATCAATTTTATCATTTTTTCAGTATATGGACCACCATTACCGCCAGCAAGAATTGGTTTCTTCTTTGTTTTTGAGAGATCAGCTAGGTAATCAACAATTGTTTCTTCAAGTGGATCATCTTGGAAGACAAACCACGGCATAGCAATATCAATATTTTTTTCATCTAAGAATTGTTGAATGACAAATCTATAGTCATCTGCAGTTGCACCACCACCTACGTCTGCGGGATTACCATTATGAATAGGAACAGTTGGTGGGAAACGATCCTTTATTTTTTTGAGGATTTTTGGTGATAACTTTCCTATTGTAAGACCAAATCTTTCTAATTGATCAATTCCACCAATCATTGGACCAGCGCCATTACTAGTCATAGCAACACGATTACCCTTTGCCGGAGGTTGCCAGGCCAGTGCCTTTAAGACTCCAACTAGTTCTTGATAACTATCAACTGAAATAATTCCTGCTTGTTTGAATGCACCCATGATCATTGCATTTGAGCCTCCAAGAGAACCTGTGTGTGATGCTGCTTGTTTTGCACCTGCAGCAGTTCTTCCACTCTTCCAAATAACGATTGGTTTCTTTTTCTCTTTCATTACACGTTTGGCTGTATTGATGAATTTCCTACCATCACCAAATCCTTCAACGTATAATCCAATTACTTTTGTTTGAGGATCATTTGCAGCATACCATATCATATCTGCTTCATCAACATCAGAACGATTACCAAAACTGATCATTTTTGATAAACCAAACAAATCAGCACTTTCTAACATACTGATTCCCATGGTTCCACTTTGTGAGAAAAATGCAACATTTCCTAATTTTGAACGTACCATTCTTTCTTGTCCTTGGAATGCGCAATCAAGTCTATTTGCTGCATTAAACATTCCAATACAATTAGGACCAACCACACGGATTTTGTGTTTTAGTGATAACTCTTTTACTTCAGCTTCCATTGCAGCTCTGTCACCACCAAGCTCTTTACCTCCACCAGAAACGATTACAACATTATGAATTCCTTTCTTTGCACAAGTTTTCATTACTGGCCCACATGCTGAAAGATCAATACAAACAACAACCAGATCAACCTTATCCTCTATTGCATCTAATGATGGATAACATTTGATTCCAAGAATTGACTCTTGTTTAGGATTAATTGGATACACTTTGCCTTTGTAATCTTGCTTTCCAAGTGCATCTAATACAGAATTACCAATCTTTCCGGGTGTTGCAGATGCGCCAACTAGTGCAACAGACTTCGGAGTAAAGAATGACTCCATTGATGTAATGTTTGGTTTTGTTTTTGAGATTGAGTTCTTTTTTAATTCATTATTCAGAATTATCTTTGCGTCTACTACAAAGTAAGATTTAGGATATACAATTACTGGATTAAAGTCAATACTGTTTACATAATCTGCATTTTCAACTCCTAACTTTCCTATGTCAACCAACATTTTTGCAACCATGTTAATATCAATTGGAGCACTGCCACGGAATCCTTTGAGGAGTTTTGAGCCTTTTAGTTCATTTAGCATTGATTTTGCATCAGATGTTGTAATCGGAAGCATTCTAAATGCAACATCTTTGAAGACTTCAGTCATTACTCCTCCCAATCCAGCCATAATCATTGGGCCAAATTGTGGATCATTTTGAATGCCAACTATTAATTCGACTCCTCCTTTTGGAACCATCTTCTCCAAAAGAATTCCTTTTACATCAACTCCTTTCTTTTTAGACAGTCTGCCATACATGTCAGTGAATGTTTTTTTGACATCATCGACATTGTCGACACCAACTTTAACTCCACCAACATCAGTCTTGTGTAAAATTTGTGGTGAAACTACTTTCATAACAAGAGGAAAACCAATTTTCTTTGCTTGTTTTGCTGCTTCCTCGGCAGAAGTGGCAAGTGCAAAAGGTGGGACCTTGACACCGTATGATTTGAGTATCGATTTTGATAATTCTTCAGTGATAACTTTGTGATCGGTTTGAATGGTATCATCAAAAATTTTCTTTACAACAGTCATCGTTCAATCGCTAAATCAGAATTAAGTATATTAAACTTTGGTCAAAGGTCAAAAGATGATTTGAAATTGTTGTAAAAATTATCCATATTTGATTTCACAGATGAAATATTTTCAATAATTTCTGAGCGAATTTTTTGTGGATCTATGTATGGGATTTTTTGAAGTTTTTCTTCTGTATGATCAAGCCACAAATTCACCATATCTTCATTTACCTCTAAATGAAATTGTAATCCGATAGCACTTTTGTATTGAAATGCCTGATTGAGATAATGCTCAGATGAGACCAATCTAGTTGCACCTTCAGGCAAATCAAATGTATCCCCATGCCAATGAAATACTGTGAAGGGGTTTTTGAAACCAGAAAAGAATTGGGAATCATTACTTATTTTCAAATCATCATAAAACCCA
>JAOUAE010000195.1 GCA_029861085.1 Candidatus Nitrosopumilus sp.
AGGTGCTTCTTCTACTGAGGCTGTCTCTGTAACAGTTTCAGGTGCTTCTTCTACTGAGGCTGTCTCTGTAACAGTTTCAGGTGCTTCTTCTACTGAGGCTGTCTCTGTAACAGTTTCAGGTGCTTCTTCTACTGAGGCTGTCTCTGTAACAGTTTCAGGTGCTTCTCCTTCAATAATAGCTGGTTCAGTAATTACTGTATCAGTTTGATCTTCCATTTGTTGCTCAGATTTTGAAGATTCAATTCGAGATTGCTTGGCTTTTTCTTCACGGATTTCTTTTTTGACAAATTTTGTAATATATCCTGCCATTTTATTTTTCAAACCCTTAGAACGTATGATAGAAATTTCATTCAAGGCTTTTTTGTTATCAACAAAATCTTCACCAAACTTAGATTTGTGTCCATCTAGAACCTCATATGAGAGTCGTTTTATTCTATCCACTGGTCGTCTAATGAAAGGGGGTATTTTATACCTATATTCCAAGAAATGCATTTGAGTTACTTTCCAATAAGGACTTCATTTCATCAAATGATTTACCCAGAATTTTCGAAGCACAAAAAATGACACTAGGAATAAAGCTGATTTGTCCAGATTTCATTTCAAAGCATCTAGAAAACCTCACAGGACCGTCAGTTTCAACAAGGATTTTTGATTCATCAGTTCTGGACAGTAATGTTTGCTTATCATTTGCATAAATCATTACAGGTCCATATGATACAAAAAACTCCATATCCATAGCTTTTTGAAGTTGTTTTTTATTTCCATCAAACCAATGCAATAATGCATGTTTTGTGTTATACGAGGTCATAATTTGAAAAACATCATCAAGACTTTTTCTTGAATGAATTGAAACTGGCTTGTTAAATTTTTCAGCAGAAGATAACAAAGATTCAAACACATGATTTTGTCTTTTAACATCATTATTGTTATTTGTATAAGTTGGATCTAATCCTATTTCACCTATTCCAGAAATATTGTAATGATTTTCTTCAATTAGATTCATCATACTTTCAAGTTCGTCATCTGCACACTCTGGATGAATTCCAATAAAAGGTAAAACTAGATCATTTTTTTTTGCAAGTTCTAAAGTTTGCAACGAGTTTTCATAATTCATTGACACACAACATGCTTTAATTTTTAAATATTCCATTTCCTTTAAGATGAATTTCATATCAGAAAGATATACAGGATCAGACAAGTGTATATGAGAATCAAAATACCAAGTCATATCTTTATCAATTCTTAAAATAGTCTGTATAAATCGATTCCTTGGTAATATTTTTTTATTCGCTATCTTTTTTCAGAAAAAATTAAAACAAAGTTCATGAAATCGTCCGAATTAGGATTATCTGCAATGTACAGAATTTTGAAAAAAGCAGGAGCAGAAAGAGTTAGCGATGAATCTGCTGATGAATTAAGAAGAGTGATTGAAGAGATTGCAGAGGGTATTGCTAAAAGTGCTGTTGATATGGCTTCGCATGCAAGTAGAAAAACGGTGAAAGGAGAAGATGTGAAGTTAGCTTCAAAACCATTTAACAAATTCTAATCTAAAGAGTTTAATTGTTCATTTTGTGTTTTTTAAAACGGTACTCTGGCAGAACGGTTATGCGTGAGCCTGCAAAGCTTATACAAGGGGGTTCGACTCCCTCGGGTACCTCATTCTACAATTACTTGCCCCTCCATCCAAGGATGAAGAGTGCAAAAATAATCATAGGTACCTGTTTCATCAAAAGTAAGAGTGTATGATTCAAACGGATCTAAATGTCCGCTATCAAATAGTTCAGTAGGAGCATCATAAAAACCAGAAGTTACACTATGAAATGCTGAATCTTCATTAACCCAGGTAACTTGTTTCCCGGATTCAATTACAATTAGAGATGGGATGTAACATCTATCAATTTCCTCACAGCCAGGTCGAGAAACTTTTGTAGGCATTATCACATCAGCTTGCATAATTAATTCAGATTCTTCAAAATTTTCCTCCGTCGAATAAGTTGAAATAGCCAAACCAATAATTATGATAATTGTCATCACAGTTGTTCCCACAATAGTTATTTTTTTTAACAAATCACATCATATCCTAAATAGAGTTATTACATAATTACCCAATTCTCTAAATATATAACATATTAGAAGTTGTAATTGTCTCAAAATGGAAATGGATTATTGGAATACATACCTGGCTCACGTACACTTTTAGTACAAAAAAATTCTAGTCAACCTCTAGAAGGTTTTGCAGAAAATATTCAAGGAAGTATTCATGAATATGCAGAAAATTCAAAAAGTGAAGTAGAAAAAGGAAATAATTTTCTTCAATGGATTTTAACAAGAGTTTTTGAGGCTACAGAAGACGATGCAGCAGATGCAATTGTCGATGGAGCAAATGATCTTGGAATAGATGCCTACCTACCAGTGGACTTTTCAGACAATACAGTTAGATTATTTCAATCAAAATATGGCACATCACACTCACTAGAAGCAATAGC
>JAOUAE010000196.1 GCA_029861085.1 Candidatus Nitrosopumilus sp.
ACAGTAAGCATTTGGTAAAAAACTAATTTTGATGTATAAATTCTCTTGCTTGTTCTTCTGTTGGATAGTATACAAATGGAACATCAATAGATGTAACAAATAAATCGTATTTTATTATACCAGTAATGTTGACAGATTTAGATTCGTCATTGACATTAGAATCTGTATGAAATGTGCCTTTAACATTACTACTATCTAATGGTTGTAACATGAATGACTCTAACTGACCTTTTCCAACTATTTCATCATTAGAAATTATAAAGAATTCAGTTTCACCTGCAGTTAACAATAATAATGAAGGATTATCAAATTGTAATTCTATATTGTAGTTTGCACTTTTTTCGTTCTTGTCAAGTAATTCACTCTGTGCAATACTTACTCCAATCTGCGAGGCAGATGCATATTGCGAATATCCAAAAATACTCATGCCTAATACAAATAAAATAACTATGCCCACTTTTTTAGATGATTCCATGACTAAATATTGTAAATTTACATTTTAATCAAAAAGGAAAAAAATTCCAATAAATTGTGTAAAAGTTTTGATCTAATCTTGAAGCTCCTTAGAGCTAACAGAATAAATCAAAATTATACGGTTATTTGTCATTGGCTAGAATTAAACTCAAGATAGGAGAAAATGAAATTGAGGTTGACTCAAGAGATTTCTATGTCGATAACCAAACATTGGGTGAGGTCATTGATAATATCTCACATCATTTACCCGATAATCAAGCAAAAATCGTGTATGAAACTGAACCTACTCAAAAATCAACTGAACTAGAGCAGCAACATCCAACTCAATTTGGTTTAGAATATTTAGATGATGCTGAAACATATGAACCAGAATTTAATGAACCAAAATACATTGCTTCTAATCAAATTAAATCAAAATTAAGAATTTTGGAAACAAGTAGATTCTTTGAATCTCCAAGAACAGTTACCGAAACTATCCAACAACTTCGGGAATATGGTTGGACTGCAAGTCCATTAGATGTATCAAAAGTTTTAGCAAAAATGGCTTCTGTCAATGAAATTATGAAAAGCTCTGAGGAGAATCGAATTCATTATTTTGCTCAAGAGTCATTGGTATCTAGCTAGAAAAATAATTACATTTTTGACAATTAGAAAAAATTTCACCCTCTAGATGATCAAAATGTGCATTACATTGTTTGCATGTATGATGCATGTCAAAATACCCGTCTTTCTCAATCTGACCGATTCTATTCGATTCTAAATTTGTGCTTTTGCACTTTATACAATGACAACCGCATTCAATTTTCATAATTATTTTCCGACAATGTATGTATAGTTAAAATGTCTATACAAATCATTGGAAAAGAAAAGGGAAATACCCATAGAAATTGATGATCATTTCAAGCTTTTTGGAAAGGAACCTTGGGAAGTGGATTATGGTGAAAAATGTGCAGTATGTGATGTTAGGATTGACGAATATGGTTTTTGTTCTTGTGGTTCTAGTGGAGACTGAATTTTTTTACTAATAGTACGGCAAGAATAATCAAAAAACCTATTGCTAAAAGTGCAATGATCAGGTATTCCAGAGTTACAGTTGTACCCAAAATTGTAATCTCTCCTCCAGTCTTAGGAATTACAGTTGTACCCAAGATTGTAATCTCTCCAGAGGTTTCAGGTTTCAGGCTGATCCAAACATGTGTCCCATTGTTGTTATATTCATGAAAAAGAATTTCATCATCATCAAGTAATATTGAATATGGCCCGGCTAGAAGTCCTGATGAAATTATCGCGGTAATAAATCTGTATTCACCAGAAACATCAAAGGTAATATTTTTTCTAGGCTGATTAAAATTAAAATTTTCTATATCTGCAAAAGTTTTAATTTCTACAAAAAATTCTTTACCTTCCCAATTAACCCCCATGATATTTTTTGGCTCATTAATTGAATATTCTAAAATCATTTGGCAACCATGACAAGAAATTCCATTCTTATCATCCAAGTTAACTGGTCTATCATTAACAAAAATTAAATCAAGTTTTTCAGGAAAGATAAAAGATGTTGTTTCAAGATATCTAAAATTCCATGTCCAAACATTATCTTTTTGGGAAAGTACATTATCAAGATCGTATTCTATTATGGAATCATTATCTGATGGAGAAATCATCACAGCATCATTATTGCCAATTATTGTTAGTAATTGTTCTTCACCTTTTTCATCATTTATCATTAGATTTTGAACAGCACCATCAATCAACTTCACTTGTTTTGGGGAATTAGAGGAACTTACAATATGTTTAACATGAATGTCCCCTTCATCACTAATTGTCACTTTAACCAATTTTTGATTTGCTTTTTCATCAATATTAATTTCTTGAGCACTTGCAGAAGGAATAACTAAAATTAATGAAACTATGGCGAATATGACAATTTTTGTATTCATTTATTCCACAGTTACATGGAGCATAGGTGCTTTTTCTAAGGGACAATCATTACCATCCCTTTCAA
>JAOUAE010000052.1 GCA_029861085.1 Candidatus Nitrosopumilus sp.
TAACGGATCCAATATTAGCCCTCCACAATTCTGAATGTAAAAAGGTTGATTAGATCAGGAACGTGGTTTGCCGGCTTTCTTTTTTTTACGTGTTTCAGCCCTTTGATCAGCATGTCTTTGATGTTTATTCTTTTTTCTAACTGGCATGTAGATTTTTAATATTTAGTGCTAGTTAATTGTTATCATAGACAGATAAAACATCAAATTTTCATTAACCTGATTGTTGAAAAAGGAAATACTAGGATCTGGAAACATCATGCAGGCATTTGTCCACATGTTAACATACTCTAGAATATGATATCTTAACATCACATTTAGGATTTCTGACATAGACCGAATTCGAACCTTATGACAATTTGGTTCGTATAAGATCATTGAATTCCAAGCGACGGAATTGTCGATTAGGTTTGACCCCTAAACTCGTTCCATGCCATACTATTCTTTAGTTAATTCAGAATCTTGCGTGGATTATTGCTTTGAATTCATTTGTTTTTTTAATGTCTTCAAAATCAATATCTGATTTAGCTTTTTCTTTAAATGAAAAATCTAATTTTATAACCTCGGACAAAATCTTCAACCCTTCTTTGATTTTTCAAAAGATGATGCTTTGTTGTATAGTGCTGTTGTATTTTTTGGTTTAACCCTCAAAACATTATCAAAACACTCTGTGGCAATATTGTATTGTCCTATGTAGTGATGGGCCAATCCTTTATTCAACAAAGCTAAGAGATGTCCTTCTTTTTGTGATAGGACATTGTCATAGTGAGTAATTGCTTGTTCGTATCGTGCTAGTTTTCCAAATATGTGTCCTTTTTTCAGTAACGCCTCTATTTGTTGTGGTTCCTGTGCAAGAACCTGATCATAGAATATCATAGCTTCTTTTGGATTTCCCAAATTCAATGATGTCTGTCCATTTTTTAGCAACAATTCAATTTTTTCTGACATGAATTAATGTCTCAATATGATTTAATGAAATTTTTGATACATAAAATGGTAAATGGGCCCACGGGGACTCACCTACCAAATTGGGGATAAAATGAGATTCAAAAAAGATTAGACCATCAAAGGGAATTATTGTTCTAGATGTGGAACTAAACTTAGATCCTGAAGAGAATACAAAATTAGTGATTACTTTTTTTTCATAAATTATTAATCTAACCCATATTAATCACAATAAATTATCTTCAGATATTTTGTTCAAGGTTTCTAACAATGCCTCCTTTGACTTTACATGAAAATCTGAAAAATATAGCGGCCAAGGAGTAGGCAATGGATTTGGTGAAAACAGTATTGTCTTTTTGCCCTCGTTTTTGGCTATAAATGACTCAATGGCAGAACCAAAACTTGGGATAGCTGCCAAAATTACCAAGACATCTGCTTTTTTTACAAATTCCAAATCATGCTCTACTATTTTTTTTGATAATTCTCTCTCATCTCTGAAATCTTCGATATGCGAATAATCCATATCGTGTGATTTTATATGGTAGATTGTTTCATAGCCTTGATGTTTTAGCCAATCATAAAACTCTCTTATTGATTCAATTCCTCCAAATCCAATTGAGCCACAAACCATTATTTTCATTTTGAATCGAATATCATTTTATAATCATAACAGGAATGGAGGACTTGTGAAGTACATGATTAGATACACTCCCGAGAAGTTTTTCCTTAATGCTGCTCATACCTCTTGATCCAATTATTATGATGTCAAAATTCAGAGCTTCTGCAAATTTTGTTATTTTGGGCCCTGGATCTCCAAAGTCTATCTTCTTTTCAAATAAAACTCCATTTTGTGCACAACGAATCTTTGCAGATTTCATTATGTCATCTGCTGCTATCAAAAGGGGTTTTTCGGGATAAGTCAAATTATAATATTTTTTTGGAATGTTTGAGATTATACAAATCCCAATTAGTTTAGTGTCAAACTGTCTTGCCAAGAAAATTCCCATATCCAACCCACGGTACGAGTTTTTTGAGCCATCCAATGCAACTAAGATTTTCTTAATTTTTGTTTTAATCATTTATTTTTACCAAATACACCTTGATGATCACTTAGACAACACGTACACTGCTTTACATAACATTCATCAACTTTTTCATGTCCACAAGAACCACAATGACAAAAATTATCATCCCTCACGATTTTAAACTATCACCTGTGTAGTTAAACAAGTCTAAAGTTATCATATCTGGAAAATATAGAATCTATTTTTAATGCAAATATGTGAAAATATAGTTGGAGAGGATTAGATTAATTGATGGATATGACGAAATCAAACTTCAATGTTTAATCTCTTTAAATCTTTACATCGATTTCTTATTGTAACTTCAGTCACATTAGCAGATTCTGCCATATCACGTTGAGTAACAGATACTTCATTTTTAACACAGGATAGGTATAATGCAGATGCTGCAAGACCCATTGGGTCCTTTCCAGCTGATTCTTTGCGTTTTTGTACCTCTTGGAGCAATTTGACTGTATATCGTTTTGCCTTTTCTGTGATCTTTAATTTGCTTGAAATCCTTGAAATACATTGAATCGAATCTACAACTGGCACCTTAAGCTCTAATTCATGATGTAATAATCTGTAACATTTTGCAATGTCTTTTCGTTTAACATTAGCTGTATTAGTGATATCTTTTAGTGTTCTAGGCGTCTCAGCATCTCTGCAGGCAGCATAAAGTGCTGCTGCAATCATTGCAGAGATGGATCTACCGCGAACTAGTTTTCTCTCCAATGCTTTTCTGTAAATGTATGATGCTTTTTCAATTACTGCATCAGAAAGTGAAAGTTTGTCTTTTAGTGTTGATAACTCACTTAATGCTTGTCTGAGATTTTTATCTACAGGTGCATTGACCTTACTTCTACTATCCCACGTTCTTAGTCTTTCAATGGTCCTTTTCATTGTGGATGTGAGTGGTTTTCCTGATGAGTCTTTATTCATTGGACTAATGATGGTGGCAAGTCCTCTATCGTGCATTGTAAGTGATGTTGGAGCTCCTGTTCTAGTTGGATCTGTTCCTCCCTCTTTTTGAAATGATCTCCATTCTGGACCTGATGCATCTAATTTTTCAGAAATAACATAACCACATTTTGAGCAAAATTGTTCTCCTGTAACTTCATCAATCAATAGAGAATTTTTTCCACAACGAAAACAGTTAGAATTTGAAAACATTATTTCTATCTCCACTACATTTGTACTCTTGTTTTTCTAGCACATTACAATTACCAGTTTTTATCTTAAAAACCACATGTGTTTTTAGAATAATTTAGAATTTTACCATTATTAAAATTGGAATTTTATGGTTTTAGGTATTAAGAATTACTGCTGACCCCAACCACGTTCAATGAGTTTTGTTGCTGTCTCTAGTTTGACGCAAACTGGCTCTTTTGTAGTGGATTTGAATATCATATCGAGTCCTTCTTTGCAGGTAAGTTCAGAGGGATCAGCTAACCATTGTAATTGGTGTCTTGGTGGCAAGATGTAATCAGAGCCAAATTTTGCCATTCCCTTATGTAGTATTGCTTCTGCAAAATGTTTTCTAGCAGTTTTATGATCTCCCATCATTTCATGAGAAACACCCGCAAAATGATGATGGATTCCTGCGTGATGATGCTGAATTACTGATTGTGTGAAATCCTGTCCCTTTTCAAAATGCAAAGCAGCATTATGATGTTGAATGGCTGCTTCATGATGGTATTTAGCTGCATTTTCACGGTCTTCTAATAATGCATATTCCAGTGCGGCACTATGATAATTGATTCCTGCCTGAATGTAGGAAACAGCTGCTTGATTATCATAGCCTGTATCTCCAAATTCTTTTGCACTTTCAACAAAACTTTGAGCTTCTTTTAGATGTCCTAGTGCTGCATCTAATGAACCAGATTCTGTCACTCTGGCAACAGGCATACCTTCAGGATCTAAAACTGTAATAATTCCATTCATCCATGGGTGTAAAGTACAATAGTATGACAAGGTTCCGATGTCAGATTGGTCAGCTATGTAAGGATAGATTTCACCCTTTTCTAGTAATCCACTATTGAATATTCCATCTGGTCCCCCTTGAAAAGAACCTGAAGTGATAGTGTGGGTGTTATCATCAAAATTAATCCACCGTATCTTATCACTAACTGAAACTGTTATTTCAGAAGGAAGAAAATGAAACAAATTTGTTGGACTAGCTGAACCTTGTGGAATAACTACATCAAAAGTTTCTGCATACACATCGTTCATTGTTATCGGAATCAGAAAAAGCAACATTGAAAATAAAATAATCTTATCAAAACTCCAAATTTTCAAGTGTCATGTATTATCTTTAATAGGATTTAACATAATGATCAGATTATCAAATTTGAAAAACAGGTACCTCTATCACTAAAATAGATACTATGAAAAGCAATATCTAAATTTTATTTGATAATGATTTGAATGGGCATTAGTTCAATAGAATCTGTACTTGGGGCTACAGAACTAGTCCATCAAAGGGATTTACACAATCAATTTAACACCCCAACATTTGATTTGAATCTCTTAAATTCCATTATTTCTTCTGTCTTAATTCAAGGTTCAAGTCGTCCTAGATTCAGTTACTATTTTGGGAGCAAAAATAGACCGGATGTGATTCATACATTAGCTTGAACATGATTTTAGATCTATTTTTTTAAATTCAACACTGACAAAGAGTATTACAGATTCAGTTCGATACTCAAATTTCTAATTCTACTGGGGGCGAGTTTTGTTGAATTAGTTCAATACTCTCAATAACTATGGATTCAACTCGGATGGGATTCACCTACTAATATGGGCATAATTTTGGGCACAATTATTGAATCCGACCGGACCAGTAGAGCAAGTTATATCTAGAAAAGTTCTAGCTATACCTAAATCACCCCATCCTTAATCAGAAATTACAAGGTAGAAAGATCTCATCTTCAGAAATTTAGCCTTCCACATATTTCATTGTGTTTTTTTACTCAATTTGAAGAATAACCAATTCTTTTCTTTTGGTTTGAAATGCAATAAACAATATCGCCCCTGTAATTTCTCTCCTTGTATGTTCAAAATCCATTTTTTGGGAGTCTTCTCTTCAGTCTCAAATGTTCCTTTGTCCCATATTGTAACAGTTCCTGCACCATAATTTCCTTCAGGGATTTCTCCTTCAAAAAGTGCATATTCAAGAAGATGATCAGGCACAGATACTGCCAATCTCTTTTGACCTTCAGTTTTAGGAGGAGGCTTTGGCAAAGCCCAAGATTTTAGGGCACCGTCTTCTTCAAATCTCAAATCCCAATGTAGATGTGATGCATGATGTTCTTGAATCACATATACTGGTCGTTGTAGATTGTCTTTTTCATATTGTTTTACGATCTCTTGGCAAAAACTTTCAGAGACCTCATTAGACATTAGACATCTTGTGTTTTGCTTGATTTAATGATATTGATTTTCTTTTTTATGTAGACAAAGGATGTGTTAGAATTGATATTAGTACAATAATGCGTGTAAAAGTGTGACAAAAAAAGGAGTAATTGGAGAGATTTTTAGTAAGGCAAGATTTGGAAATGATGCAGAATCTTACAAAATTTTCTACAGAGATTTTGAAAAGATCACAGAGACAACATTGCCAGAATTCATCAAATTGTCTGAGAACTTTGAAATAATTCCTGCCAGCAGAATTGAAAAAATTACAAAAAATCACATGGTGTTATTTGAAAAGAATGCTGGAAAGGATAAAGAAATCCTTACAGAATTCGAATAACACACATCAGAAAATATGGTTTTAGTTCAAGACTCTTATAAAAAGACAATTTCAGAGTTTAGCTAATCTAACTTAGCTGCGTTTCAAAATATATTCCAAAATTTAGCATGATCAAACTAATTTCATGTCCTTGTAGTTTTATGTTATAGTGATTTTTCTTTTTTAAATTTGATTATGATTCACAACCAATACCATCTCCATCTATATCAAATCCATGTGAGTCTGGCTGTATCACTCTGAAATTACTAAACTCCATGTCTCCACAATCAAGATCTGGAGGATAAGGTGGAATGCACAAATCAGGATACGAAGGGTCACAAATTACTTTTGATGAAGTTGATTCTTTTTGTTCTTGAATCGGAGTGTTTTGATCAGGATTTACATTGATGAATCCAAACCATGTTTCTTTGTTTTCTCGTAAATTAGGGTTGGTTAAAGTAAGAACAAAAATTCCAATAACAATTACAGCAATAATAATTCCAATTATGGTACGATTCAATGATTTTTTAAAGTTCTATTATGATTAAACATTACGACAATACAGCACGTTTTCCCTCGTGAATCGGGGAGATGTTATTTTTATCGACAATCAGTAAAAATGGAAAGCCCTCCTCACAGTCACAAAAAACGCGATATAACCTGAATCATAATGGAAACTTATTTGTTGGAAATTAATTATTTTACAATCATTACTGAAATCTTGGACGTATGAAGAACATAGTTTGAAGTACTTCCAAGAAATGCTTCTTTTATAGAACCTAAACCTCTAGCTCCCATCACAATTAGATCACATTTATTTTTAGCAGCAAATGAAACTATTCTCTCTCCTTCTTTACCATATTCTATTGCATCAATAAACGGAATTTTATTTCGTAAACATTTTTTCTTTGCGATCTTCATGAAGTTTTTATAATTTTTATTCAGTACGTTTCTAAGAAGTGTTTTTATAATTTTTATTTCACTGGGAGATATTTCAATAACATGTAATCCAATAATTTCTGTTTCTGACTTTTTTGCTAAAGATATTGCTTTATCTAATCCTCTCATAGAATTTTTAGAACCATCAAGAGGAACTAAAAATCTTTTAACAGTGGTTCCCATGAAATTTCAAATATTTCTTGTATTTTTAAGCTTTGATAATCTCATTTGATAATTCATTAACAAAGAAGATGCCACACCAAAGAAATCATTTTGGAAATCTGGGTCTTCGTAGATGTATCGTGGCAATGATGTTTTGGTATGATGAGATTAATTGAGAAGTGTTTAGAAAAAAGGAAAAGATTGGAATAAAACTATTGGTAGATCTTACAAATTCTTTCTTTATAATAATAATCAAATGTGGTAATAATAGATTATGTTTAAAACCAAAAATAGTGAATTAAATTATGGCATACCTCTTAGCTGCAGCAATTATCATTCCTATCATTCTTACAATTGTGAGTTATAACCCATTATGGGAATTAGAACAGGAAGCAAAAGAGGAAGGTGTGGAAGTTGGCATTTCAGAAGATAATGGATCGTCAATAATTTTTTTCATGTTTCTTGTAATTTGGATATTGATATTGGGACGAATGTTATATCTAATGAAAAAACATGCTTATACTTTACGAACTAAATTTTAAAAAATAAAAAAATCATCTTTTCATTTCCTAGTTATAGATCCAATTCATTTGTAACTTTTTCTGTATCTCACATGTAAAATAACTGGAATTAGTAAAATGCCAAGTTGTATTGCATTTATGATATTATTTACAGGAGATTTTAAAATTTGAGTAACATAACCTAATTGTGGAAGTAGATGAGACACCTTACCAATGTGTTCTTCTTCTGTAATTGGAAAGTCTGTTCCTGGAATTGATCCTGGATTTGCATCTCCTTGTGTTCTTATTGTTTTAGGATTATCGAATCGCATGAATGTTCTGAATGTGATCAAATTCTTAATTCTTAGTATTAGATAATCCAATAATTGGCAATTCTTCATGGAATGGCAGATAATTTTTACATTTATCCCAATTTTAGACCTGTATGCATTTTATAGAATTAAAAATTACAAGAAATAGTTTTATTTTTCTAAAATTCTTTCATCAACCTGTAAATTCACTTATAGATGTACTTACACTGTCAGAATTAGTTGGAACAGATGGGAATTTATCACCAATTTGTGTTTCTGCAACTGCTGCTGCTTCTTGTAGAATAGAATCTGTTTCTTGATCCGATACTCCAGAATCAGCAAAAGAATTACCTTCACCTAAAGAGCTAGGCATCATATCTCCAAGCATATTTCCCATAGATTCAATTTCACCACTTGCTTGAGACATTACATTATTCATTGCAGGCACCACAGCCTTCATTACAGATACTGCAGGTCTCATGGAAACTATAGCATCACCCACAGAACTTACAGTCGTTAATCTAAGCTGTGTTCTTTCTACAGATAATTTCATGTTTCCCATCATTGATCTAGTCTTTTTTATTTGAACTAGTTCATTTGCAA
>JAOUAE010000197.1 GCA_029861085.1 Candidatus Nitrosopumilus sp.
GCAATAATATTTCACCCAGTAATCTTACTGCAGCTAGTTGCAAACTCTATTTTGAAAAAAAATGGTTAAGACAATTATTTTTGATTTTGATGGAACCATTGCAGATACGCTAGAGTCAGTTGTCAAAATAGTAAATGATCATGCTAAGCACTTTGGGTATAGAAAGGTCACAAAAGAGGACATCCCATACCTGCAAGGAAAAAAGCCAAAGGAGATCCTGTCATATCTTGGCATTTCCATATTCAAACTTCCGCTGTGGATAAAAAAAATACATTCAGAAATCAACAAGGAGATATCAAACATGAGACCTACTGTAAACATCTTACCAATACTATGCGAGTTGCATGAAGATGAAGATTATCATCTGGGAATTTTAACATCAAACACTCAGGAAAATATAAAACAGTTTCTTGTGAGAAATGAATTGAATTTTTTTGATTTTATTCGTACAGGTAAAAGTGTCTTTGGCAAGAGTCACATGATCAACAAGATCATAAAACAACGAAAGGTAAACAAAAGTGAGGTGTTCTATGTGTGTGATGAAGTACGAGACATTGAGGCTGCCAGAAAGTCCGATATTACATCAGTTGCAGTCACATGGGGATACAACTCCAAAGATGCATTGCTAAAAGAAAATCCTGATTTTTTGATTAATTCGCCAGACGAATTAAGAAATATAATTATCTCATAAAACATTTTTTTTGAGATTCATATTTACACATGGGTATGTTAATTACTTGCTTAACTATATCTCCTTACACGTTGTGCTTCCAATCCAATTTGAATCATGTATTTTATTTTAGAAAACTTTTTCAATCTGTAAATTGTTAATAAATATAGAAATTAATATGAACAAAAAATTTCAACGTGAGAATATGAAACAAGTAAACTATTTTTTGCTTGTTTGTTATAACAAATTCTAAATTTTTGTTAATTGTGGGTTACCAAAAACCTTATAGGCCCTCTCTGCGTTTTAATTTTCTATCTTTGCAAGTTCTGCAAGCATTGCAGATAACTGAATCTCTGAATTTGCACCAACCAAAATTCTATAATCATACTTTGCGATTATTTCTAAAATATCTGCCAATTTATCATGTTTTGATTTGAAGACTGCTGAATTGATATATTTTAGAAAATCAGATTCTGACATTCCATAAACTTTGATTAATTCAATCATTTTCTCTCTGGCTTCAGGTACTTTTCCTGATAATGCAATTTTTAGAACTGCATCAACATCACTGGTTTTTGTCAATCCAGCTGATGCTTTTACATTCTCTTCAGTGATTCCACCAAGACTTGCAGTTGCCTGCATCAGGTTTATGGCATGTCTCAAATCCCCTTCTGAATAATCATATATTGCTTTGAGGCCTTTTTTATCAGCTTTTACTTTTTCTTTTTTGGCAATTTCTCCCAGCCTACCAATTACATCTTCTTCAGGAATCGAGGTAAATTTGAAGGTGGCACATCTGCTTTGAATAGGGTCTATAATCTTTGAAATATTATTTGCAATGAAAATAAATCGGCAAATCTTTGCAGTATCTTCTATAATTCGCCTCAGGGCAGTTTGAGCATCTGATGTCATCTCGTCCGCCTCATCTAAAATGATAATTTTGAATGGAACCTCGTCCATTCCTGCAAATCTTGAGAATTTCTTTACTTTCTCTCTGACCATTCCGATTCCTCTTTCATCAGATGCATTTAGCTCAAGAGTGTAGTTTTTAGCATATTCTCCTAAAATCTGTCTTGAAATGCATAATGCAACAGTTGTTTTCCCAACTCCGGCCGAACCTGAAAACATCAAGTGTGGCATGTCTGTTGGATCTTTAATCAAAGCTTCCAAACTGCCTATAATTTCAGTCTGGTTTACAACTTCAGAAAGCTTTGTTGGTCGATATTTTTCTACCCACATACCTGTTGCAGACATGAGTATCCAAGGCTAAATCCCATTAATAAATCCGAATTGGTTATTGTGATATACTATATGTTAAAATTAAAATTCAGCATAATTTGTACGCGATCAGCCTGAGATTAATTAGGATCAATTGATCTCACCAAATTGTTAACAGAATTGATTGATCCGATACTTGAGGATCTAAATCAGATTAAGTGATCTTAAATGGAAATAGACAAAATTGAAAAAGTGCATTTAATTGGATACCGCCTAAAGGATGCCAAGCTTACAGTTAATCAGAATTTTAAATACGATGTTGCTGGCATGAAAATTGAAGGTACACAAGGAGATACGAACAATTTACCTCGGTGGGTAGGAAAAATTCTGTCTGATAATAAATTGGGAATATTAGACTCTCCTGATATGATTACTGAATTAAAACAGGCACTGTCAAAAGAAAAGATGGTTGGAGAATATCAGATATCTACACTTGATCCTCATTTTTACATCAAACTAAGAGAATCAATGAAAGAATTGAATCATGATGATTTTGATAAAGTTGAAAGCATGATGCTAG
>JAOUAE010000198.1 GCA_029861085.1 Candidatus Nitrosopumilus sp.
GTGATGGTTTAGACATACTTGTAATAACTAAAGATGGCACTGAAGAATTTATGGAATCCATCAAGTGATCCTGATTTTTAATTTTACAAATTCTGTGTCAATCGTAAATTGTTTTTCCAGTTTCCCAAAACCTGTCTGATATGTAATGGATATTTTTTATAACTTCGCCTTTTTCCATATTTTGTAAATCTGAGCTAGAAACCATTGACTTTCCAACTGCTAAAAATTTATGATGAGATTCTTCTACGATGCATACAATCTTGTCTTTTTCAAACTCTGTAAATTCTTTAATTCCGGGCCTCATCACATTTGCACCTTTGCACATAAATTTGATAGCTCCGACATCTACTGTTACTGATGGAAACTTTTGCAAAGTTTCAGTTTCTGATAAAAATGGTAAATAATCATCTTCAACTTTTAATATTTTTATTCCACTAGCGGTGATAATCTGTGCATCATCCAAAATTTGATGCACTTTTACATTTTTTATTTTTGGAAATTCAATTCCCCATCGCTCTGAAATTATTTTTAAAAGCGCAGTTGTCTCACTTTTTGAAATTAAATTGGATTTCAATCTCTTGCTATCTCTTGTCTGATGTCTAACAGGTCTCTTAGGATCGAACTAGCAGTTTCCATGCCGCCTGCGCCTTTGCCGATAATTGTTTGGGTGCCTGAATGCTCTGATGTAAAAGCAATAGCGTTTAGCGTCCCGTTAACACAAAGTGGGTCGTCATTTGAGACCTCTTTTGGTCCTACTACAAGTTCTTTGTTACAAGATGCAATTAGTTTTATTGCACAATTATTTTTATCTGCTTTTTTGATGTCTTCTAACGTTACCTTTCGTATTCCTGTACAGTTGATATCCGGAAGTGTTACTTTCATTCCCATTATCCAATTTGCAAGAATTACTAATTTTGCTGCAGCGTCCAGCCCATCCAAATCTAAAGATTCGTCTGCTTCAACATATCCTTTGTTTTTTGCATCTTTTAGTGCTTCATCAAATGATAATCCTGTAGCCATGTTTGATAAGATGTAATTTGTAGTACCATTTAGTATGCCTGCAAATGATGTTATTCTTTCTCCACTTAGACTATTTTTGGCATAATCCAGAATTGGCGTTCCTCCTCCAACGGTACCACTAAATTTGAACATGACTTGATTGTATGTTGCCAGTTCTAACAAGGATGGAAAGGCTAATGCCAGAGGTCCTTTGTTAACTGAAATTACATGCATGCCTTTTCTCATGGCAGTTGTAATGTGGGTCATTCCTGGCTCTGCATCTTTGTAGTTGCTAGCGGTAGTTTCAATGAGAACATCAGCTTCTATGTTCTTTAACATGTCTGTTCCAGACATTGAATTTTTTATATCTGAATAATTTTTTACAGTTCCAAATTTTTTCTTCACTTCAACAAGTTTGTTAAATTTTAATCCCGATTGGTCTACTGCACTTCCTTTACTGTCAAATACGCCAATCACTCTTGGTTTTAATCCATATTTTGCATAGAGATCCTCTGCTCTAGAATCAAATAATTTAACTAAGCTTTGACCTACGACCCCAAATCCACATAAGATTATTCTCAAACCGTTTCATTCCATTTTACAGTGTAATTGCAGCCCATTTCATTTCCTCTGATTTTCTTATCCTTAATTGTGTTTTATTAATAATTTTTGAATATGATTTCAATGAAAATCCATAAATTTTGATTTGTGACTAGTCTTGGCCCTCTTTGTCTTTTTCATGTTGCAGTGAAATTGAATTAATACAATATCTTTGATTTGTGGGCTTTGGTCCGTCATCAAATACATGACCAAGATGAGCTCCGCATTTGTTACAGTTGACTTCTGTGCGAATCATTCCATATGCTGAATCTGAGACATATTCTATTTTTTCCTCAGAAATTGGCTTCCAAAAACTTGGCCAACCTGATCCTGAATCAAATTTTGAATCTGATGAAAAAAGTCCTTCACCGCAGCATACGCATTTGAAAATCCCTTCAAATTTACTGTCATTGTATTTTCCAGAAAATGGCGGTTCAGTTCCATGGTTAATGCAAATTTCATATTGATCTGGAGTGAGTTGTTCTTTCCATTCTTCGGGATCTTTTTCTATTTTTTCTGTCATGATGTCTTTTGTTTCTTCAAATATTATAGTATTTTTCTATTTTTTGAAATTCTTTCTTTTCTCTTCTGTTCTTTTTTCAGATTCAAATCTTTCCAAATCATATTCTTTCATATCTACATATTTCATAATTTTACTTAGATTTGGATGTACTTTGTTAATTTGTTTGAACATTTGTTGTGCCACTCTTCTATAATCTATGTGTCCTTGGGGTACTGTTCTTAACTCGATAAGGTGACATGCTTCTCTGAGATTGAATTTCATAAAATACGGATAATTATATCCAAAGTTAACAACATACTGTCCTTGTTCTGGGTATTTTTTTCTAATTTTTTCAAATGTT
>JAOUAE010000199.1 GCA_029861085.1 Candidatus Nitrosopumilus sp.
TGGATTAAAGAAAAATTTGGAATAGATTATGAAATTCAATGTGATGAATTAGTTACAAAACCTAGAAGCATTCTTCAAAAACTGGATACACACATACTTGTCCGTGATCATGAACAAAGAGGAAAAAATATCTACCATTTCTATCTGACTTATTTCAGGCCATTGTGGACTGATTGTACTTGTGAAGGATACACTGCTGAAAATTTTGGATTAGTGTTTTGGAACACTCCTAAAGAATCAAATGATACGTTATTTCTTGCAGAAAAAAATTGTACTACGGTATCTCATGAATTACTCCATGAATTATTGCGAATTTCTGGACACAAGAAATTCATGCAAGAAGTTCATGATATCTGGACAAAACATATCTATGAACAATTGGAATTTGAACAATATGGTGAAGATTTTCAAAAAACTGATGGAAAACCCATGTTTCTAACAATGGAGACTTCACAATTAAACCTGTAAAATTTTTCAAATTAGCACTTTGTAACCGAATAAATGTTGTTTTCAAAGTTTGCCGTTTTGAAATCCAATTTGTTTTCGGGATCGTCATCTCTTGATTTACTCAAGTTTTCTAGTTCTACTAGTGCATCACCTCTAAAACCTACTGAAGAACCATAAATTGCATCACTTAGCATTGTTCCATGATCTCCCTTCTTAATGTCATCTACCATTTCATAAAATCTGGCAGTTTCTTTTCTGTTAACAGGATTTCCAGTTGCTTTGTTGTATGCAACTGCAATGTACATTCCATTGTTTTTAACTGCAACAGGAATTTTGTGATTTTTACCTGTTGAGCCTGGAATTGTTTCGTTGACTAGAACTTCGCATTTATGATACATACTTGAAACATATGCAAAGAATCTATACTGTGCATATTTTCCTGCATCATCTTCTTCGCAACCAACAAACACCTTGTGTAATAATTCTAAAGCATCATCGTTCATACTTTGTAATCTGTCATCAATTCTCCCTCTTTCAAGAAGATCTGACTTGCATTCTTTGGCAACCAACACTAGTATGAAATCAGGTAAGTTGTAATTTTTTAGAGCAGCAACAAATGCTCCAGCTTGTGACATGCCAAATTTTGGAAAACCCTTATTGACCATATTCACACCTTCTTTTAGAAAACTTGCAACTCCCCAACCTTTCATTAGAAAGCTGCTTTTGGCTTATAATTGTTAAGAATTTACATGCCTGTTTCAATGAACTTTCTAATTTTTAAATTGTAAATATTAAATTCAGGATAAATTTATCACAACATGTGGAAACTGATACTACTTCTGAACTCGTTTCACGTGTTTATCTGAAATTAAAAGAAAATATTGTAAAATATCGAAACATAGTTAGACGACCACTTACACTAACTGAGAAAATTTTGTCTGGTCATCTTAATGAAATTGATGACCAATGTTTTACTGGTGGAAAAGATTATGTCTATCTCACACCTGACAGAGTTGCATTACAAGATGTTACAGGACAAATGGTAATGCTTCAATTTATGCAAGCTGGACTCAAGCAGGCATCTTTACCAACAACTGTGCACTGTGATCACCTCATTAGAGCAGAAGTTCAAGGTGATGTTGACATGAAAGTATCCCTTGATGAAAACAGTGAAGTTTTCAAATTCTTACAATCAGCTGCTGCAAAATATGGATGTGGTTTTTGGAAACCAGGAGCTGGAATTATCCATCAAGTGGTTCTTGAAAACTATGCATTTCCAGGTGGCCTCATGATTGGTACAGATTCTCATACTCCAAACGCCGGTGGTCTTGGAATGGTCGCAGTTGGAGTTGGTGGACTAGATGCAGCTGAAACTATGGCTGGAATGCCTTGGGAGTTACTCTATCCCAAACGAATTGGTGTTAAACTAACTGGAGAACTAAACGGGTGGACGGCCCCTAAAGATATCATACTAAAAGTTGCTGATGAACTAACCGTTTCTGGTGGAACAAACTCTATTGTAGAATATCTTGGTCCTGGAACAGAATCTATCAGCTGTACTGGCAAAGCTACAATATGTAACATGGGTGCAGAAATTGGTGCAACCTGTTCAATTTTTCCATATGACAAAAGAATGGAGACATATCTGAAATATACAAACAGAGGTGATATAGCTGAATTAGCAAATCTCAATAAAGAATTGCTTGTTGCAGACTCTGAAGTTATTGCACATCCAGAAAACTTTTTTGACAAAGTAATTGAAATCAATCTTTCAACATTAGAGCCACATATTGTTGGACCTCATACTCCTGATCTAGCAAGAACCATTTCTGAGCTAGCCGATGATGTGAAATCAAATGACTATGTTGATCCAATCTCTGTTGCATTAATTGGTAGCTGCACAAATTCATCTTATGAGGACATGTCAAGAGCAGCAAGCCTTGCCGAACAAGCAAAAGCAAAAGGAGTAAAAGCTAAAATTCCATTATTGGTAACTCCTGGGTCTG
>JAOUAE010000053.1 GCA_029861085.1 Candidatus Nitrosopumilus sp.
TAATTCCTCCTTTATTCTTGGCATGAATTCCAAGGGTTCATCAAAATCTGACGCATGAAATCTTATTCCATTATGGGACATTATCTTCTTAATTTTGGATATGTATTGTTGAACGCTGGATGTCAGATTACCGTTTTGATATTGCCAGTCTATCCAACTTTGCATCACTTCTCTTAATGCATTAGTGTGTTCCTTTCCTTTGAGTATGTTTAATTCTTCAAAAATTTCCTCAGATGTCTTTCCGCTATAGTATTCTTTACAAAACCTGTCAAATAATCTGTTTGCTGCCTTGATACTTTCCTGAGTCTTTCTAGAAAGTTTACTAATTTTATCTTCAAATGTTTTTTCTATTTTATTTTTAATCAAGAATGAACTCATTAAGCAAAAATCGTTTATAATGTATTAAAGTCCATATTTTTCAATGGATTTCATGCTTGAAGAAGAGTTGATAGATTTGATGACCTTCTGTCTCCAAAATCCAGAATCTGTAGAAATATCTGATAAACACAAAAGAATTACTGAAATCGGTCACGAACTATATGCTGATGGTGGTGTTGATGCTCTGGAGAATTTCTTTTTTGTATTAAAAAACAGGATTATAGAAGAAATAGAAAAAGATCCATCCCAGATGCGTTCACTATGGAATGGCCTTACTGATGAATGGCAGTACTGAATTTCTCTAGTGAGAAGTTTATCCTCTGCCGATTCTGAAAATGGCTGTACTGCATGTTGGGCATGTGCCCTTAATTGCAGGTTTACCATTTTTCATGGTGTATGGTTTAGGGCCGCCGATTTCTCGTTTGTCTCGGCACTTTACACAATATCCTACTGTCATAATTGTATTAGACTTTAGGTGATATTAGCAAGAACTTGTCGAATTTTTTTCACTATTAGACAAATCTCCGATCCGATTTATTGTGTTTCAGACCTCTTTTTTTCATATCAAGCATTTTTGTGATCAATTTATGAATAATTTCTTCGTATTTCTTTTATAATAAACAGATTTGAAGGTAAATTGTTTTTATCACAATTCTAACTTACACTAATTTGCAATTCAGTGTATTCAGCTAATGCATTGTGATTTATTGGAAATCCTTCCCACACAAAAATCTCTGCAATGTACTCTCCTGCTTCTTGTGGCACCCAAAATACTGAGGTGTTCCACTTTTGATGGGGGTTTAATTCTCCACTAAACCATGTGACTTTTACAACAAAATCATTACTGTCTTTGACTTGTACGAGATAATTGAACTTTTGAGATTTTTCTTGATTGTTTGTAATGTCTGCCGAAATTTGAATTTGTTGATCTACATTGACATTGTTACCAACGGGGTCACCAAACGCATTTACTAATTTTGGATTCTCTATTGACGCTCTTTCTAAATCCGTTAGAGCGAATACTGGAATAATTGCAGTAAATGCTAACATGATTACCAGTAATCCTATGCCCTTACCTAACACGATTTTTTGGGCATTATTTAGTTACAAAAGCGTTTCTGCATCAATATTTCCTATTTCAGCTGTAAATCCTTTAAAATTTTTCTAGATTTTTTATGACCGTACTCTTATTTGTGATGATTTTCCCTGGATTAAGTACATTTTCAGGATCAAAAAATTCCTTGATTTCATTGAAAATTTGATAATTCTTTGCTCCATATTGTTTTCTAATGAATTCTGAACGAGCCAGTCCGTCTCCATGCTCGGCAGTAATTGTTCCTCCAAGTTTGATTATTTCATCAAAATATTCAATTGCTATTTTTTTGATAATTCCAATTTTTTGTCTATTTGAAATTAAACGTACATGTACATTTCCATTTCCTGCATGTCCATAAACAATAGATCTGGTATTGTATTTTTTATTTATTTTATTCAGAATTGAAAATAACTTTGGAAGATCTTTTAATGGGATTGCTGCATCTTCAATCACATGTGGAACTCTTTTTTCTTTTTTAATTGATTTTAGACTGTACTGTAATGATGAATCTCTATATCTCCACCATTGATTAATTTCTTCTTTTTTTTGTAATTTTTTAACAATTTTTCCAGTTATTATTGGGTTCAATTGTCTTTCACGTGAAATGATTTTTTCATCATATTCTACAAACAGCAGACATTTACTTTTCTTGTTGAACTTGAACTTTATTTGATTCAGTGTAGCCCTATCTACAAATTCTATTGCAGATGGATTTGTATTGTTAATTTCAATGCAGTTTTTTGCGGCATTGTTTATTGATTTGTATTCTATAACAAAAAGAATTCTTTTCTTTGGATTGTTTTTGATTTTTAGTTTTGCTGATAAAATAATGCCTAGCGTTCCTTCAGAACCTATGATGACTCTATGTGAGTCCCTGATTGTTTTTATTTTATCTATTCTGTACCCAGATGAGTTTTTAGTAACATTTGGAAATTTCTCACTTTCTATATTCTTTGCAAATTTTATAATTTTATCTGCAATTTTTTTATTTTTTGGAAGAGTTATTTTCTTTCCTTTTCCATCCACAAATGTAATCTCTTCTACGTTGTCAATTGTACTTCCATATTTTAGACTTCTACTTCCACTTGCATTATTGCCTAGCATTCCTCCTACTGAACAAAAAGAACCGATTGATGGATTGGGTGGAAAGAATTTCTTTTTCTGTTCTAGCTTTTTGTCCAGATTGCCTTTGATTGTCCCTGGACCAACTATGATACAATTTTTACCGATCTTAGTTGAATCAAAATTTTTCATATCCAGTATAATTTCATCATTTAATGCACTGCCAACAAGCCCGGTACCTGCACCGCGTACAGTAACTGATGTTTTGCTCTCTTTAGCAATCTTGATAGTGTTAATTACGTCTTTTTCATTTTTTGGCACTACTATTATTTTTGGAATTATTTTATACGAGCTTGAATCAACTGAATAAAATTCTCTAAACGCTTTATTTGAAAATACTTCTCCTTGAATCACTTTCAGTAGTTTTTTATGAATTAATTTTTTCATGTGGTGAATCTAAATTTTGATTCTGTAGTAATCCCATCTTTCAGGATCAAATAAAGTGACAAACTCTGCTTGTTCTTTGTCTATTCTTGCTCTAATGACATCGCGTAACGCAAAACTTGTCATGTACATGTATTTCATGGAGTGGCATTGCATGATAAACATGTGGCGCATCTCGCTGCCTCCCTTTAATCCCCAATATCCCATCTTAAGGGCCAGGGGTTCTAAAAATACTGTATTTCCTATGCCATAATTTTCGTCTCTAATTTCTTCACGCAATCTGTATTTCTCAAGCGGTCCTCCCTTTGAAAATCCTACAATTTCGCCATTTTTGTTATTTAGTCTTAATGTGTTGATGATAATTTGTGGATCTTTAATTGATTCCTCAAAATTTTCTTTTTCAAATTGTAATGGTGTTGGCAATTCCATGAATATCTCATATAGTGTTTTGATAAATTTGGGATCTTTTCTTGTTGACATACATTCTATTGTTGGAACTAGTTTGAGATTTTCATAGGAGTAATTTGCTTGAATCGTAATTTCTTGTTGTCTTATTTTCATAAATGACAATACCGTATCAAAGAAATTCTTCCTCATTTCTTTAGGCAGTATTTTTAAAATGCTTTTTATCATGTCTGTTTCTTTATTTAATAATTCTTCAAAATATGCAACTGCACTTCTTATAATTAATGATGGTTTCCATGCAAGCGCATGTGCATTCATTTTTGCCATTTCCATAGCTTTTACAAAATCTCCTAATGCATAACCGCTGACTCTATCTACTACTGATAGATACTGACCCATTTCCATAATGTGCTCTTGATATATCAAGTTATTTTTTGTTAAATCTGATTTGTCAAAACATTGTTTAATTTGCGCTTCGGCATTTTTTTTAAGTTCCCCAATCCATGGATACGTGGTTCTCAAAATTAACACCTTGATAATTTCTAAATCCATGTCAACTGCATTAATTAATTGGAGAAGTTTTTTATCCATGGAAATAAACTTTAAAACACTTTCTTCATGAGGCTTGTCTACACTTTTTTGAGGATCAAAATCGTGAAACAATGCTGCAACATATAGATATTTTATGTCCTCGTTTGTGATTTCAATCTTTTTTTGTTTTGCAGCCAAGAGTGAAACGTATGTTACTTCTAATTCATGATTGATGTTATGATATCCATAGTATTCTGTTCCAAGACCTTGGCTTTCAAACAAGTCGATTGTGTAATCTAACATCTCAACATAACTATCATCTGCTATTCCATTTTCTATCAACAGATTGAGAATTTCATTTCTCATCGAATGAGTATTTGCAAATTGTTGCAATACAGATATGTGGAAATTACTGTTTTTAAAGATGTTCTTTAATTTTTTGACACTTTGATCCTTTTTTTGGCCGTATTTAGAAAGATTCAATAGAATTATGATTTGTTCATTTTTGAATGTCATTTAATAAGGATTTACTAGAGAATTTGATTAAATTCCATAAAAAAAACTCCCCTGAATTTTTACTTTACCTCAATGATTTCACTTTTGTTATAACTGATACACAAATTACAAATTCTCCCATACCTGTCAATGAACCTACTACCCGTGGAGGGGTGTATTTTTCAGATAAGTTTGCCTACAAAATGAATGGATTGATTAAAGATCTGTCTGTTGTCCCATTATTAACAAGTAAAATGCTTGGACCCAACACTGAATTTGGTGAACTCAGAATTACTACTCAAATTGAATCTGATGGAAAGCCTGTCTATCTGGAAATCTTTACTAATCTTACAAGCAGTGTTCAGACCCCTGACTCAATTGAGCTTAGTATGATCATTGTAAAACTTGAATCCGTCTAGTCGACTTTGAGATATCTGTCATATTTTTCTCTGCGTTCTTTATCTGAAAGTATTTCGTATGCTTTGTTTAGTTCTGCCATTTCATTCTCAGAGTCTTCTTTTGTTTTATCTGGGTGTGTCTTCATTGCAAGCTCTCTGAACTTCTTTTTAATTTCATCTGGTGTTGCATCTTTTGATACTCCTATGACATCATAGTAGTTGGGTAGTTCATCATTGTTTGCGGCCTCGCGAAACTCTTTATCTTCTTTTGTGTTTTTCCTTTGACCTAGTTCTTCATAATCGTCTCCCCAATCTGAGTGGTATTTTTCAAACGTTTTGTCTTTTTTTGATTCTAAATCCTCTTTGTCATATGATGTCTTTCTTCGAAGTATGATGTCTCTTGCCAGAAATAAAACTATTGCAATTACTGCAACCGCAAAACCTGAAAAAAGCATGATTTTTTCCTCATCTGTTACCTCAAGATCCATGTCTAGATTGTCATTTTGTGCATTTGCATATTGCATTCCTCCAAAAACAATAATAGAAATTACAAAAATCCAAAACCTGTTCATTTTTTCTTACCTATGATAATCTAAAATCTTCTTTTGTAGTATTTAGAACCACGTGAGTTATTGTATTTTCCACATTTGGGATGACTGCCAGACTCTTTACAAACTTACTCAACTCGTTTCTCTCCTTGAATTTTGCTATGATTATGGTATCCGTTGACCCTGTAATGTCATACACCCCACAGACATTTTCAAACCTTGATATTTCATCTTCAATATCCATTACTTTGTCATTTTTGGCTATGATCTCAATAATTGCAGTAAGTGAATATCCAATTTTCTCGTGATTAATAATTGCGGTATATCCTTGAATTATTTTTTCTTTTTCAAGTTTTTTGATTCTAGATAATACTGTCACAGTTGATATTCCTAGTTTTAGGGAAAGCTGTCTTGCAGACTGTCTTGCATCCACCAACAAGTTTTTGAGAATCCTTTCATCTGTCTCATCTAGATTCATACTATGCTACGGTGGAGAATTCATTTAAATTTTCAGTTAATTCTTGTATAATTGTTTAGTTTTATCTAATTATTTTTGATTTTAAATTTTCACATTTAATACAAATGCTGTATCTAATCATTTATGGTTCAAATAAGTGATCTTGTGAAGCAAGGACAATCCCTAATGGATGATAGAAAATTTGATGATGCTCTTGGATTCTTTGAACAAGCACTTCTTTTGAATCAAAATGATCCTGATCTTTGGAATTTCAAAGGAGTTGCACTTCGTAGTCTGGGCAGATACGAGGAATCTATGGAATGTTTTAACAAATCATTGGAAATTGAACCTAGGGATAAATATGCATCTTGATTTAAACAAAATATCTCCTTTTCCAAATTGGTTATAGTATAATGATCGTTGATTTAATTATCACTTTTTCTTCTGTTATGCAGTGACTCATCAGCAACTATGCCCGCAATCTATAGTATCTGAAAATAAAAATCAGTTTATTATTAACAAAATATTATCAAATACAATGAGTGCTAAAATAGAAAAGATGCTGATACAAGCTTTAGAGTATGTGGAGGATGGAAATTATTCTGATGCATTGAAACTTTATGATTTGGCCCTCCTAGAAGAACCTGATAATACAAGTGTACTAGTTGACAAGGGTGCAACATTACAAAACATGGGTAAATTGAAACTTGCCATTCGTTGCTATGACAAAGTTCTCAATATTTTCCCTGAACATCTTGATGCGTTATTAAACAAGGGTGCTGCGTTACATTCAGACCGAAAATATCTTGAAGCAATAGAATGCTATGACATTGCTTTGAAAGTTGACAAAAAATGTGCTATGGCTCTTGCGTATAAGGGACTTTCATTAGGAGAAATGGGCAAATTACAGAATGCGATTAAATATTTCAAAAAAGCACTATCTATTGACAAACACTATGATCTGGCAAATATTTCCAAAGATGTTGCTCAAGAATTATTAAAATCAATTAAAACAAAAAAATCTAAAACACAGTAACATCGCCAGGGGCTGGCTCTCGTTTAATCTGCTTTTCATTGTCTTCAAAAAAGTCACCGTGTGCAGATTTTTGATGCTCTCTTAATTCCTCTATGTTTTCAAAACCGTCATGACACAGGTAGCATTTTGGTTTGTGTTCATCCACTAGAGGAAGCACCATGGTACTGCTAACACGACTGGCTACTTATTTCTTGAGACTATAAGGAATATATCCTGATATGAAAACGAAACAATATGCTAGCAGACCTGGTTAAAGATTCTCAAGCCTTAGATCGTGCAATTGCAGGAGAGGAACTCTCTTACAAAGATGGCCTAGAACTAATGAATTACGATAATTTACACTTACTTGCAGCTGTTGCAGATAATACCCGAAAAAAACTAGTAGGTGATACTGTGACTTTTGCTGCATCTTATTACATGAATTACACTAATGTCTGTGCTGCTAGCTGTCAAATGTGTGCATTTTATCGTAAAGAAGACGCAGATGATGCATATACGCTAACCCCCAAAGAAATCGAACAAAGAGTTGGCATTGCAAAACAAATGGGTGCAACTGAAGTCCACATTGTTGGAGGTTTTCATCCAAAACTCCCACTGGAATATTACGAGGATATGATGAGGGCAATCAAAAAGAGTCATCCCCAATTAAACATCAAAGCATTGACTGCAGCTGAGATTTACTATTTGTCAAAATTAACAAAAAATTCGACTAAAGAAATCTTATCTCGACTTAAAGATGCCGGACTTGATTCAATGCCTGGTGGTGGTGCTGAACTATTCCATCCTGGGATTAGGGAAAAAATTGTTAGAGGAAAATGCACTGGACAGCAATGGCTTGATGTTATTGAGGAGGCTCATAACATGGACATTAAAAGTAATGTCACGATGCTTTACGGCCATATAGAAAAACCTGAACACATTGTTGATCATCTCATTAAGGTTCGTAAGTTACAAAAAAAGACTAAAGGATTCATGACTTTAATTCCCTTGAAATTTAGTTTGGATAATACTGAACTAGAGCAAGAACATTTGGTAAATAACGAGTGTTCTTCTGTATATGATTTGAGAATTATTGCACTTTCGAGATTAATGCTTGCAAATGTTCTGAACAACATCTCTGTTTACTGGGTTGCATATGGGAAGAAACTTGCACAAGTTGCATTATCAAACGGTGGAAGCGACCTGGTTGGCACTGCATTTTCTGAGGAAATTTATCGTGCTGCTGGAAAAGAAACTTCTTCCTCAGTTGAGGAATTGGCAACAATGGTTAAAGAAATCGGTCGTGTTCCAGCTCAGAGAAATACTCATTTTGAAATCTTGAGAAAATTCTAGTTTTGAGAT
>JAOUAE010000008.1 GCA_029861085.1 Candidatus Nitrosopumilus sp.
CTGTGTGATTTCCTTTATGCTTCTAGGCTGGCTAAAGTAAAATGGATACTTTAGAGCTGCTTCCAATGGATTGCGAAGTATGAATGCAATGTTTAGAAAAGACGATGGTACATTTCCAAATGTATTTACAAATTTCTTTACATCCAGATCTTTAATCCATGATTCTAATACGGTTGGCGGTTTTCCAAAATCTACTGGAGTCGCATGCAAGATCAAGTTTTTTACATCTTTAGGGTGAATTGCAGAATAAATCAAAGACAGTATTCCACCCCAACAATATCCAAACAGGGTAACGTTTCTAGAACCTGTAACTTCTTCTACCTTGTCAACTGCATTTTCAAGAAAGTCATGGGCATAACTTGCAAGTGGCATGCTTTCATCCTTGATGGTTGGCATCCTCCAGTCCGTGGCATAGACATCAAATCCAAGTTGTTGAAAGTGCCTAATTATGCTGGTCTCTGGAAGTAGATCCAAAATGTAATGTCTGTTGATTAAAGAGCCTACAACAAGAATGGGTGTTTTAAATTTTTGTGGCGAATCCGTTTTGTAGTGGTGAACCTCAAATGTTCCACCCATTGGAATTATTTCAGAAGGCGTTCGATTAATTGTATCTCGTATGGGCTCTATCAGGTTATCATAATTGCCAATCATGGTTTCAAGATACCTGTATAATTTATCATGATGGCCAACTGATGCAAATTCCGCAAATGAATCTACAAGAGCCGATAGTGATTTTGAAAATTCTTTTTGTTCTAAATTGCTACGTAGTTCAGCATCAAAAGTAGATCTGATATTGTCTTGAATCTTTTTACCCGTAGATTCTTGTAAATTATTAGCAGATTCGATTGCTCTTAACCATGAATTAAAAAGAATCAGACCATACCTTGATTGAAAGTCAAATGATTTTATTGCAAAATTAGTGTAAACAGATAACGGATTATCTGTGTTCTTTGAGTCTTTCAATCTACTACATCCTTAGAAATTGGCATATATTGTTATTCTTCAACATCCGAGTTAACTTTCTTTTAATAATCTAATTACATCAAAATCATCAGAGTATCAAATTGCAAGAAACATCAAAAACATCATGGCATTCTTTGTCTGTCAAACAAATTACAGAAATACTCAAGACTGATCCTAAACAAGGTTTGGATTTGAATGAGGCAAATAATCGCTTGCAAAAGTTTGGAGAAAACACATTATCTGTAAAAAGAGATCAAAGTCCGGCGATTTCATTTCTTTTGCAATTCAAGCAACCGCTAGTTTTGATTCTCATAATAGCTGGTTCCATAACTGCAATGCTGCAGGAATTAATCGATACGGGCGTAATCTTTGGCGTAGTTATAGCTAATGCGGTTATCGGTTTTATTCAGGAACACAAAGCAGGCAAGGCAATTCAGGCTCTTGCACAGATTGTAAAAAGCGAAAATGTTGTTGTTAGAAACGGCGAAAAAATCAGGTTATTCTCAAAAGAAATCGTTCCAGGAGATGTGGTGCAACTCCGTTCTGGAGATAAAATACCAGCTGATATGCGTCTATACCATACAAAAGATTTGAAAATTGATGAATCAGTCTTAACTGGCGAATCAATCTCTGTCAAAAAACAGACCGAAGTTCTTCCATCAAACACGAACCTTGCAGAGCGTAAGAACATGGCATATGGTGGAACTTTGGTCACAAATGGTTATGGGATTGGAATGGTTGTCCTAACGGGGGATGACACTGAGACCGGCAAAATATCACAAACTATGTTCAAGGCAGAGGAACTTGAGACCCCCTTAACTAAAAGAATCTCTTATTTTAGCAAAAAACTTCTTTTTGTAATTCTCGGTTTATCCCTTCTTACATTCATTTTTGGAATTATGTTCACCCAAAGAACTATGACCGAATTATTCATGGAAATAGTTGCCCTTTCAGTTGCAGTAATTCCAGAAGGATTACCAGCTGCCATAACCATAACTCTTGCTATCGGTGTAGGGTACATGGCCAAAAGAAACGCAATAATAAGAAAACTTCCTGCAGTTGAGACCCTTGGCAGTACCACAATAATATGCTCAGACAAGACAGGAACTATAACTGAGAACCAGATGACTGTAAACGAAATCTATGCAGGTGGAAAATTCTTTGAGGTGTCTGGAACTGGATTTCAACCAACAGGTGAAATTAAACATGATCAGAACAGTATCAATCTTAACGAACATCAAACACTCAAAGAGTGTCTCATTACAGGACTGTTGTGTAATGATTCGGATTTAATTCAAAAAGAAAATCATTGGGAGGCAAAAGGGGATCCTACCGAAGTTGCATTAATCACGGCAGCTCACAAAGCAAACCTCAAACAAACTCTGACAGAGTCATTTTATAGAATTGACGAGATCCCATTTGAGTCACATCTTCAGTTTATGGCCACACTACATGATAATGCAGGAGATAAGATAGTTTATGTGAAAGGTTCTGTCGAAAAAATTCTTTCAATGTCCTCGTATCAAATAAATGATTCTACAGGACATGAAAATATTACAGAGATTAATATTTCAAAACTAAATGAAATTGCAGACCGGATGGCATCAAAAGGCCTGCGAGTATTGGCTTTTGCAAAAAAGAAAATAGTAAATGAAAATCATAAAATTGAAATTTCTGATGTGGATAATGGACTAATTTTTCTGGGCTTTCAAGCCATGCTGGATCCTCCTAGACCGGAGGTAATTGAGGCCATAAAAGAATGTCAAAATGCAGGAATACGTGTCAAAATGATAACTGGTGATAATTTGAAAACAGCAATCAGCATAGGCAGGCAGATTGGCCTGAACCAATCATCACAAGAAAATCAACACAATGTAACGGCAATTACGGGAAAGGAATTAGAGCAATACTCAGAGAATGATTTGGTTGCAATTGTAGATAAGACAGATGTGTTTGCAAGGGTTCTACCAGAACGAAAATTTTCCATAGTAAAGGCACTTCAATCCAAAGGCAACATTGTTGCAATGACTGGAGATGGGGTTAATGATGCACCTGCCTTAAAACAAGCTGACGTAGGAATTGCAATGGGAATTACAGGTACAGATGTTGCAAAAGAGGCATCTGATGTGATTTTAACTGATGACAACTTTGCATCAATCAAGGCAGCAGTGGAAGAAGGAAGAAGAATTCTTGACACTTTAATTAAATTCATCACGTGGACACTTCCTACAAGTTTTGGAGAGGGATTGGTCATATTGACATCTATCTTCTTAGGTCTGCTCATGCCAATTTTACCAGTTCAGATTTTGTGGATCAATATGGCTACGGTCCTGGCATTGGGAACAATGCTCATTTTTGAGCCAAAAGAGTCGGATGTGATGAAACGCCCTCCAAGACAACCAAACTCTCCAATTCTCACAAGGGATCTTGTAATTCAGATAATTATTGTTAGTACATGTATACTAGTTTCAGCATATGGCTTGTTTGAGTGGGCCCTAAAAGATGGCGCTTCGTTAGAAGAGGCAAGGACAATTGCAGTGAATACGATTGTAATGATAGAGATATTTTATCTGTTTAATTGCAGATCTCTGACTAAATCCGTTTTGAGAATGGAATTTTTTTCAAATAAGTTAATTTTCGTCGGGGTTGGGGCCATGATTATGCTCCAAATTGTTTTTACGTATATTCCTGTCATGAATGAAATTTTCCAGAGTAAACCTATTGAGTTAGATTCATGGTTGAAGATAATTGGAGTGTCTCTTGTCACATTTCTAATAATTGAAATAAAAAAATTTGTCAGTAATAGAGTAAAGTTAAAACAAAAAATAGTGTCACATAATTAGAATATGATAGATGGATCTGCTTGCTGTGCTTTTCTGAAAATCAAAAATTGGAAACTTTTGAAAGGTTTGATTAAATATGGATGATTTCTAAATTTTTTAGATGAGAAAATCCCTTTACATGAACATTCTGGTGCCCCTTGACGGCTCAAAGTATTCAGAAAAAGCCCTCTTGCATGCATGTGACATGGCAAAAAACTACCAATCTCGGCTGATACTTTTGTACGTTGTAGAAAAATTAATTTCCATTAATCCATTGGACAGAAAAGCATATCTTGAAATGCTAAGAAAGGTTGGAAACGATGTTTTGGCAAAAGGAAAGAAAACGGCTCTCAAGCAAGGAATTGACTCAAAGATAGTCATAAAGGAAGGAAACATTGCAAATGAAATCATCAAACTAGCAAAAAAAGAACGGTGTAACTTGATCATTGTAGGAAACCAAGGCCTAGGTGCGACGGCAAGATTCCTTTTAGGAAGTGTCTCAAACAAGCTTGCAAATAATTCGCCTTGTTCCATTCTCATTGTAAAGTAAACAGACAGTAATAATTAATTTTGAATTTACAACCGTTGAATCAATTTCTAAATTATTTTTTTCCTTGGTAGTTAAACTAGTTTAACCTTATCACATTTGAAAATATAGAATCTGTTTTTAACACAGATTAAGAAAAAATTGATATCCTGACCAATGCGACAGACCTAATCACAGTGACACCTGATGCTTCAATTAATGATGTTCTTCAAAAAATGCAGTCTAATTTTATCAAGCATGTCATAGTAAAAGCAAAGAACAAACCAGTCGGCATTGTAACTGAGCGTGATATTGACAAATTTCTAGAAAATGACAAGACTGCAAAAGCACTCGAGGAGATATCCGTAGAACAGGTAATGGAGAAAAATCTTGTCACCGTAACTGATGGAGCGAGTGACTGCATTAGTCAAGCTGCCCGGCGTATGCACACATTGAAGATAGGATCAGTCATCACAGTTGATTCAAATGGAAATCTTGCAGGGATGATTACTAAAACAGACATCACTAAGGTGTATGGAACAGTCTATGGCGCAAAATTTAAAGTAAAAGATCAAATGAGTGAAAAAGTATTCACATGTAGAGAATCCGACTCGCTTAGGTTTGCACTAAACATGATCAATGAAAATAAAATATCAAGACTGGTAGTTACTGATAACAATGGAAGACCAATTGGTGTGATAACATCTAACAGCTTTCTAGTACATAGATCATATTTTACAAAAGGCAAAACCAGAACGCGTGAGCATCATCTGCTTTCTGCTGATTCAGAAAACATGTGTATCGGTGATCTTGTAAGTAAGGATCTGCTTGCCGTAAATCTTGAAGATGATTTGTCTGTTGCAGCTCAAAAGATGATTAAGAATCACATACATGGAATACCAGTTATTGATGACGCAGCCAAATTGGTCGGCGTGGTAAGTAATTCAGATATTGTAAGGGCTTTCGTCAAGGTTCCATTAACCAAAGAACTTTTAGAAAAATATTCAGAATTATACTGACGTGTAATGTGATTATGATGATCTTAAATTGATGAACAATTATCACTGATGGGAATTTAAACTGATTTTATAAGAAAATCATTCATCTACACAACGTGGTAGCCATAACACCCGATGTAAAAAGAATGATGAACTCACAGCATGTAATCCTTGTTGGCACTGCCAATGACCAAAAAATTCCCAACGTTTCTCCCCGAAGTTCGTTTTATGTTGACAATGATGCAATTTACTGGTATGAAATTTTTATGCACAAATCCTATCAAAACTTAACAAAAAACAATTGGGTGAGCGTGTCAGTAGTTGATTGCAATGAATTTTCAGGATATCAGCTAAAAGGACATGCAAAGATAGTCACCGACAAGAAAGAGTACTTTCATGCTGACACCAGGCTCTCAGAGAATCTCCCAAAAAACCATGAAGAAAAAGTCAGGAAATTAATCCTGAATAACGATACCAAGATAATCCAATTCAAACCACTTGTGCTATACTCGTTGAATCCTGCAGACTTTGAAAAGGCACCAGGTTTGCTGGAATCAGATGTCGATTTAGACAAGTTGCAGAAACTTGAAGAATTCTCAATGCTAGATTATGTCTAAAAGGATCAATGTCTGAAACCAAAGCAACTTGCTATTTATCATAATCTGATCTGGACAAAAATAATTTTAAATGAAAAAGAAAGAATATGGATGAATTCCGTCATAGAATTCAAGGTTAGAAGAAAGATAAAATCAATAAAGTGATTTTCAGATTAAACTCTAAATCCTTTTTTTCGTAGCTGAGTAGTTAATTCAGTCCTTCCTTGCGTATATGCAAACTCACACCACTACGATACTATACTATGCCCATTCTGTCTAATAGAGTGACTGTTTTTTCTGGATGTTGTGATCATTCCAATGGAAAATCAATTCCACATGTTGTACATTTGCCTCTTTGGCCCTGATAATTCTCATTAAAATACTGAACAATTTCAGCGTCACATATACGACAAATTATTTCTTCTGCGGATTCTCTCACAATAACAATAGTTACTTTTCATCGCTTTTATTCCTACATTAATTCTTCATCTGTGGATATGGTGTCAAAATTTGTACCATCACAATGAGGACAACTAGTTATGATTGTGACTCCTGCTCTCTTGGTAAACACATTACCACAGGACTTGCATGCACGTAACTCGCTCAATGATACCATGAATCTGTTGACATGTCATTTTAAATAAAATGCATGGTTGATTTTCATGTTAGACCGATTAAGATCCATAAAAAATGGATCAGCTGTATAGTGTTTCTTTAATGCCTAACAGAACTGTATCTCTGTTAAAGTTTTTTGAAACTGATTTTAGAATCTGTTTTGCCTTCATTTCAATATTAAATGGTTTTTTTGCAATAATAAACCCTCGACATTATCACATATGCTGTACAAATTTTCATTTGCGTTCTGAATAAAATAAGCGTTAGATTGACTATTTGAAAATAAAAAATTAATTAATTAAAACACAAACTCAAATCTTTTTTCTTTGTATGCAGGATTGAGTTTTCCCATTATGGGAATTTTGGTTTCACAATATTTGCATCGATTATTTTCATCGAGATTCCATTCCAAAATGTCAAAATTATATCTCCTGACAACAATTTTTTTGCATTCATGACAATAGGTATGCTCCAACGGATGTCCTGGGACATTGCCGACATATGCATACCTCAGACCTTCTTTCTTTGCTATCTCGTGATGTTTCTCCAAAGTTTGAACGGGAGTGGGCTCAAACTCCATCATCTTGTATGACGGATGAAACTGCAGGAAATGAATCGGCATGTCAGGTCCAAATTCATCATACACAAACTTGCAAAGTTTTTTTGCATGTTCCAGATCATCTCCGACTTTTGGTACTACCAGGTCTGTAATTTCAACGTGAATTTTTGTCTTATCTCGAATTTCCAACAATGTATCAAAAACTGGCTGAGAGTTTGGTATTCCCACATATTTTCTGACAAATTTTTCTTCTCCATTTCCTTTAAAGTCAACAGTTATGCTATCTAGAAATTCGCTCATCATTGAGACTGATTCCGGTGTACCGTATCCGTTTGAAACAAAGATGTTAAACAATCCTTTCTTTCTTGCCAAGATCCCACAATCTCTGGCATATTCTAAGAATATGCTAGGTTCGTTGTATGTGTACGCAATTCCTTGGCATCCTTTCTGAAGTGTCATGTCTACAACTTCCTCCGGAGTGACATCTATCCCTTCGATTTTCCTTCTCTGGCTGAGGTCAAAGTTGATGCAATATTTGCACAGCCAATTGCATCCAGTTGTACCAACTGAGAAAACCTTGCTTCCAGGCATAAAATGAGTTGCAGGTTTTTTTTCTATTGGATCAATATGACATGCTGCAACTTTTCCATAGACGTAAAGAACAAGTTTTCCATCCTTGTTTCCCCTAATTCCACACAAGCCAATCTGGCCATCTCCAATTTCGCAATAACGGGCGCATGCCAAACACCTTACCTTGTGGTTTGCTAATCGCTCATAAAGTACAGTCTCTTTTTGCACTTCTATATTTAGATGGGTTTTGACATTAAACAGATAGGCAATTATCAATTTTGGGAATCGTAAATTACACAAACAATTCTACTCACAATATTTTTCAGTGGAAAATTAAATCTTTACAGGAACAACCAACAATATTATACATTCAAAAAAAGATTTTCAGCGATAATCTTTTTAAAAAGAACAATGTTCCATGCTGTGTCACAATAGACAGAAAAAAAGAACACGGCAAATAACATAATAGCATCTATTAGAAAAATTAATCAAAGAGAATTAGATAATGTCAAAATAAGGATTATTTATTAAAATCAGATTTGTTGAACTTTAACATGTGATTTTTTATTGTTATTTTGGATCCTTTTTTCATATAGTAGGGGATCTTTTTTTCTGAATATAGTCGCACATTTATTTTTGCATTATCTTCTGTGGCTTCATAAACATCAGAATCAGAGTCACCTTTGCCGATTTGTTTCCATGTGCCCTCTAATTCACAGTAAACAAAATTGATGTACGTAATCGTTGGTTCAGTCATGCTTACTTGAGATTTAGGTATGCCGTAATTTTAATCAAGTTATTTTTTAAATTTGATAGAATCCCGACTAATGTTTGTTTTTTTCAGTAGACAAAACGGATCACAGTTAACGCATGGTTCATTTGTTGCACTCAGGATGTGAAATAATGTCCCCCTAAATCATACTGACTGTCACATCATCCATAAATACAATGTGCAAAAGTAATTCCATTTTCCTAATTTCTCAAATGCGTATTATCAAGCATTCACTGCTTGAATGAATTCAACAAACTACTTTTCAAAAGAAGATTTACAGAAAATGACTTATCAAATCGTTTGTAGACGTCACCCAAAGCTGTTCTGGAAACCTGTCAAATATCCCCATCGCATGCTTTTGACCTTGTTTTTTACTGCTTGCACATGCGTCCATGACCACTATCACATAGTATCCCAAATGAATTGCATCCAACACGCTTGAAAGAACGCAATAATCCGTCTCAACTCCCGTAAAGATCAAGATTCTTGCAGATTTCTTTTTTATTATCGAGTGAAAGTTACCTGCCATGAATATCGATGCTGATTTTTTTCTACTGACGATGACTGAATTTGGAACGTATGGGATAAAATCATCAATCAAATTTAATGCATCAGTTCCAAGAACCTCTGGAGTGATTTTTTGATTTAATCTATAGTATGTGTGCCACGAATCCTGTTCTTTTTGCCAATTCTTGGGGGGTGTAAAACGCGTAAATATTACATTTTGTATCCCACTGTTTTTAATTAGTTTTTCAATATTTGGGATTATGGATGATAGTCCTTCATCCATCCAAGGAGATTTTTTTTCAGTCAAGAATAATTTTTGCATGTCTACAATCACTAGTATTATTTTTGAGATGGTCTTTACGTCTGCATGCCATTCAGGTTCAGTCAAAACCTCATTCATAATGATATTTGTTTTTCACACTAATGTGTATGTGTAATGTCAAACTTCTTTTTCTTTGTGACCAAATGTGTTTTCTTTTTACGATTGATGTGTACAAGACTCCCTCGTCAATTTATCATCATCATGAATAATGAACTAGGTTCAGTTGCATATTTCCATCTTTTAATTATCAACTATAATGATTTCATTGAGGTCCATACATAAGATTGCAAAACCCTGGAATTTCCATCCTATCCAGTCCCATACATCAAAGACACAAAAAAGGCCGGATACTCTTAATCTGAAAAAGTTTGGAATGCAATAAAAGATGACAGATAAAAACATGCAGAGATCTTAACAAGACTGGTTGTAGAGGATAAAAAATAGCAAATTCTAGCCATTTTTTATTTTTTTATAAGCCAAACACAGAATATTTTGTCATGATAGTAATGGTTTGTGGGTTACCGGGTGTTGGCAAAACGACTTTTGCAAAAAAACTTGCCCCATTGATTAATGCGACTATTTTGTCCACTGACAAAATTAGAAAGGAGATGATTTTGTCACCCACGTATGAAAAAGATGAACGAAGGCTCATTTATGATATAATGATACTATTGGCAAAATATCTCCATGATTCAGGTACAAATTGCATACTAGATGCTACTTTCAATAGAGAAGAGTCCAGAAAAGAAGTTAAGAAAAAACTAGGAATTCGGCATAAGGGTTTTTTTGTAATCGAATGTATATGTCCAGAAAATATCATAATCTCTCGCCTAAAAGAACGGAAAAACGACTATTCAGATGCAGGTATTGAAGTTTATCAAAAAATGAAAAAAATCTATGAACCTGTAAAAGGAAAACACAGTAAAATTGATACTACTTTGGATCCTGAAGAGAACGCAAAATCAGTTTCAACTGAAATATTTGATGCAATAGTGAATTAAGTGCCTATTTTGTATAAATTCTGTCAAAAATCATGTCGTTTTAGACTATGTGAGTAATAATTTTGAATCAATACAACAGATTTCAATATAAAAAAATAATCCATGATAAATGAAAATAATACAATTACCAAAAATACCTCTAGTTTTCATTGAATATATGAAGAATAATTTTTAAAGATTGTTATTAGGTTGATACTCTCTCATTGTTTTCAGAACCACAATGAGGACAGTTGTGTCTAATGGTCATTCCACCTTGTCTGGAAAATACGTTAGAACAATTTGTGCACACTCTGAGATCCGACATTTTTACCATATCTTGAATTATGTTTTATTGATTAAAAATGTAATCCATAATAACCAACTATCTAATTTATTATATTTTATAATCTTGAATTAGAATTAATTATTTGACTATGGTTACAGGAATTTTTGATTTGTTGATAACATAATTGGCAACACTGCCTAAAAATATTTCAAGTTCTGGATCTGGGCCACGAGAACCTGTAACAATCATTTCCACATTATGGTTTTTAGAATAAGTAACAATTGTCTTTCCAATATTACTGCTGACTTTAATCGCACCGAAAAATGGCACCTTGTTTTTTTGTGATATCTTTTCTGCTTGCTTGATTATCTCATTACTCCTTTGTTTTATTTTATGTATTATGAGTGGTTGAGTTTTTAAAAACATTGGAGGGGAACATACATTCAACCCAATGACTGTTGAACCTGATTGTTTTGCAACCCCCAATGCAAATTTCAAACCTCTGAGAGAGTTTTTTGATCCATCTAACGGCACCAAAATTTTATTTAATATTTTGTTGGTCAGCGAAAAGTAGTAGTACTGGCCATTATTTAGAAAACTAGCTTAAATTCAAACATGATAATAAGAATCATATTTCATCAATGTTATAAAAGATAATTCCATAGCAAAAGAACGGATAATGAAACTAAAAGTAAAAATTCTAAATATTGATTCAGGAGGCAAACCATTTGTATTTTTAAATGACAAGGATGCTGATGAATTAAACATCAATGCTTCTGAGCGTGTAACTATTCAAGCAAAAAGGAAGATTACTGCAATAGTCAACATATCTGTAACTATAAAAAGAGGATTTCTAGGAGTGAACGAAGAAGTTAGAAAAACACTTTCATTAAAACAAAATTCCAGAGTAGATGTAGATATTACTCCGTTTCCAAAATCCCTTCAATTTATTCGAAACAAACTTTCAGGAAAAAAGTTACTGTATTCAGAAATACATGAAATTGTAAAGGATTTAGTCGATGGTCATCTCAACGAAAATGAAATTTCAGCATTTGTGACTGCCTTACATATTGACAAAATAGATCTAGATGAGGCAACAAGTTTGTCCCGTTCAATGGTGGATACAGGTAAAACGCTCAAAATTGACAAGAGAATCATTGTAGATAAACATAGCATAGGAGGAGTTCCCGGAGATAAAACGACATTATTGGTAGTTCCAATAATCGCATCAGAAGGATTCACCATTCCAAAAACATCTTCAAGAGCTATTACTTCAGTTGCAGGAACTGCAGATCGCGCAGAAGTTTTGATGCCTGTGGAATTCACAACAAACAAGATGTTACAGATACTCAAAAAATCAAATGGATGTATTGTATGGGGCGGTGCAATCGAATTAGCTCCTGCTGATGACATATTCGTGAAAACAGAATTTTCTCTTCATATCGATCCATTACTTTTGCCTTCAATCATGAGTAAAAAGAAAGCAGTTGGCGCAACCCATCTTGTTATTGACATTCCAACTGGAAGAGGAGCAAAAATGAAAACGACTGGCGAGGCAGATCTTCTAGCAAGAGACATCATGGAGCTTGGTCGTAGATTGGGAATTCATACTCACTGTATAGTTACTTTTGGCGAACAGCCAATAGGGAATACTGTTGGTCCCGCACTTGAAGCAAAAGAGGCACTGGAGGTTTTAATGAATCAAAAGTGCGTTCCAGATCTTATTGACAAAGCATGCAATATTTCTGGAAGTATATTTGAATTATTGGGGAAAAAAGACGGTTATTCGCTTGCAAAAAAAATACTTGAATCCGGCAAGGCAGAACAAAAAATGCGAGAAATAATCAAGGCGCAGGGTGGAAACCCGTCAATAATTCCAGAAGACATTTCGATTGGAAAATTTTCTTTGTTTATTCGTTCTGAAAAACCTGGGCAAATTCTATGGATGGAAAATAGAATTATTGTAGAAATAGGACGTGCGGCAGGTGCTCCAAAAGATAAAGGTGCGGGAATTGTGTTTAACAAAAAAAACGGGGATTTTGTAGAAAAAGGAGAGTTGTTATTTACAGTATATGCTGAACAATCCTACAAACTGGACAGAGTAAAGTACATTCTTTCCACACAGTCTCCGTTAGGAGTAGGTAAAAAATCTGATATGTTAATCCACACAATAACTGAATCTCCAGTGGTGGAAAGAACATTTGTAATTGATAGATGATTGAAAACTAAATGTTACAAAAAATCATTATTTCCAATTCTGGATAGATTTGGAAATAACATCTGATAAATCAATTTTTGAAAACTTCCCTTCAATAGAGTTTGTTCCTATGATTTTTGTAACTCCAGCTTTTTTGATCTTTCTTTCTGCATCCCCCACAAAAACAGGATGTGTGCATACTACGTACATCTTTCTAAAATTTTCTTTTTTAAGAAATTGGATTATCTTTAGAACGCTTGCGCCAGTAGACACCATGTCATCAAAGAATATTATATCCTGTCCTTCGGAAAATTTTGGGAATGGTGGCTTGATAGTCAATCCTCCTGTCTTTCTATTTCTTTGTTTATTTATGGCAATAGCTGTTGCGTTGATATATTTTGCAAATTTTTCTGCATTTGATTTCCAAAACATATCAGGGGATATAACAAGGGGGTTTTTCAGTTTACATTTTTTGAAATACTCTGCAAATAAGGAAATTGCAGAGATATTCTTTGTGGGCAATTTAAAAAAACTGAGAGCGTTTGGACTGTGAAAATCCACTACGATTAAGCGTGTTGCACCAGCTGCTCTAAATAATTTTGCAATAACTGAAATTGTTATGATCTCTCCCTTGAGAAATTCTTTGTCTTGTTTGGCATATCCCATATATGGCACTACTGCAATCACGTTTGCAGACATTTCACGGGACTTTGAAATTAATGATAGGGTTTGAACAAGATTAGAATCCACAGGAGGACCTATGGAAGATACGACAATAATTGTTCCTTTGTCTACACGTTCTGAAATGGTGAGTTTACTTTCTCCATCGGCGAAAACTTTCAATGTTACTTTTAGATATTTTGCTTGTAGCTTTTTTGCAATCTTTCTTGCTAAATTTTTAGAGGCAGGGCTTCCAATAACAAAATAATCATTCATCAACAATAATGGGATTTATTTTTCTTATTAGTATTATTTTTGTATAATCTAGGCAAACAGAAGATACAACATCATAGTAAACATTCAGCATCAATTTGGTTTCAAAAATTATCTTTCCTGCATTATTTTCGATTTTTTGGGCGAACCCGCTACATTTGAAATCCATATAGCAGGAAGAGGAGAGTTCAGTTCTCTCGTTATTGAGAATCATATCCTGTCTTTAAATCTAAAAATTCTCAAAACATTGCACTTGAGAAAATTGATTTGGATTATGTTTGCAGCATTGATGATGATAATTCCATTGCAATCAATTGCATTTGCCGAGTCAGCTTATGACATTAACATCCCCTCCGGTTCTGCTGATCGGGATTCCCCCTTTCATTGGTCAAGTGAAAAAGATGGCGATACATCAGGATTCATCGAGATAGTAGTAAATGATACGGTCTTTTGGAAGAACGGAGACATGGCTACCCATACTGTCACTTCCGGAACCCCTCTAAACGGACCTGATGGAATCTTTGATAGCGGCAAGATGGGTCCCGGAAAATTCTTCGTACAAAAGTTTACAGAAACTGGAGAGTTTCCATATTACTGCACCCTTCATCCGTGGAGAACAGGTCTTGTAAGCGTGGTTACCGGTCACAGTTATCTGCCTAATGTTGGCTCTGACTTTGGAGATGGTTCCAATGTCTTTGATTTGGAATACAAGTTCAACCGGCTGGTTGACCGCGCAAGCATTGATGAAAGCGCAAAATCAATCTCCTTTGAGCTAAAGGGAAACACGATAAGCGATGATGATACGCTGACTCTGTTTCTTCCGTCTGCCTTGATCAGCGGAATATCCTCGGTGTCTGTAGACGGAGTCACAACAGATGAATTTACCCAGGAATTCGAAGATGAAATCACCGTACTGGCAATTAATAATGTCCCTTCTGATGCAAAATCAATCACCATAACTGGAACCGTAATAGTTCCAGAATTTGGAACAATTGCTGCAATGATATTGACAGTTGCGACAATATCAATAATTGCAGTTTCTGCAAGATCAAGACTTGGCATCATGCCAAGAATCTAGACAAATTATTTTTTTCTTTAAAAGAGAAAATCCTGATAGTATAAAATCTTTGGAGGATTGTGGTTCTACTACCGTTACAAAAATAGAAAAAAATGAGAACATCAAAAACAAATACTGATGTTAGAAGAGCAGTTACTGCGATGTGTTTATGAAAATTAATGAGTTAAGATGCCCTTGCTGTTAATTAAAACGGCGTAAAAGATCAAGAGTAAAAGATACAATAATTAGATTCTGGTCTATTAAGAATTGAATCTATTTTTTAAATCTGTCAACCATTTTTTACATTCCTTTATCTGTGATTTTTCCGTAACTCTTCTTTGGATCAGCTAATGCTCCATCCTCCCATTTCCTCAACAAATCTAAAATCGTAGTCTGTTTTTGAGATTCTTGGCGTACTTCAATATGACGAAGTATATGTGTTGGATGTTTTTGGAAATAGTCTGTTTTTATTTTTTCACATTAAAAACAACATTCAACATGATTTTGTAAAATATTTTTAATTCTTCTATACGAATATGTCTGATTTTCTTTCAACTATTTGTCGCTTGAGAGTATCTGGGACATCTGGGATTGCTGTTTGCGTTTGCCCTGCAATCACAATGTGTGCTTCTTCCAGTATTGCCAATGTGTCTGCATTTGCTGTAGTGTCCACGTTCATATTGTCTGCAACATCTACCGATGAACCTGACATGACATCTCCAAGTATTTGTGATAAATCTTGCATTGATGCATTTGCTTCTGGCATAATTCCGCTCAATGATGGGCTTAGTCCTTTAATGATTGCCATGCATGGGCTAAGTGTCACCACAACATCTCCCAATTCTGAAACTGTATCTAGTCGGAGTTTAACTTGTTCCATGGACAGCTTTGCTCCGCTTACCATATTTTTCATCTTTCTAACCTGTGTCAATTCACCTGCATATGCTTGAGCATAACTGGGCTTGTTGTTTCTTTGAGCGTTAACTATTTTTTCAAATATTGCGTCGTGTTTTTTCTTTAATTTTTCGTTAATTCCTTCTAGTTTTGAGATTTGAAACTGTAACTTTTTTTGTGCAAAATTAATCTTATTTTTAATTGGCTCCTCTGGCTTTACTTTCCCTATTACTTTTTGTGATATTGATTCACCATCTGTTTTGTTCCAAGAGTCACTGATCATACTTTAATTTCCTATGTTAAGTTGAATTTTTTGTTTTTAACAGAGTTGTCCTTTCAAGTACTGTAACTGGGGTTACATGACAGTGCGGTTACACTATCCGAAGGTAAATGTGAAGATTTGAAAGCCTTCTCCTGTTACCTTTATCTCCATTACATGCGATGCACTGCTTTCACTGTCGATGATGTTATACAGGCCTGCTTCTGTGACTTGCAGTGTGTTTACTGATGTGATGTCTTTTCCTGCGTATTCTGCTGGTATTGGATCCCCGTCCAAAAATATTTTCAACTCTGCATCATTTTCTGTTACAATGTTTACTTCTTTTGCATTGTATAGTAGTTTGATGGTTCCGGTTTCAGATATTAGCTCCATGCTGTCATCATAGTTTTTCCAATCTCCTGTCAGATAGAATTTATGCAAATCTATGTTGTCTGGCTCTGAATATGAGATAGTTTTTCCTGGCTGAAATCCTTCCTCACTTCCTAGCTGGTTTCTGTTTTGTGCAAACTTGTAACCAAAATACAATTCAGGTGTCCTAAACATCGTATGTTCGAACTCTTCAATGTCTACAAGGGGGGCATTTGATGTCATTTCAATTCCCAATGACGTTGATCTTTCTTCTAAAAGTTGCTGAATGATTTTTTCTGTTTCTTGATAGTCTCCTTCTCCAATGTGATCATATCTTATGTATCCTTCATGGTCTGCAATGTATTTTCTTGGCCAATAGTTATTCTCAAATGCCTTCCATGTTTTCATATCGTTGTCCAAAACAACAGGATACTTGATGCCGTATTTGCCAATTGCCATCTCGACATTTTTTGGATCTTTTTCAAATTCAAATTCTGGCGAATGAATTCCTACGATTAACAATCCTTGATCTGCGTATTTGTCATTCCATGCAGTAATGTATGGTAATGTGCGGACACAATTAATACAGCTGTATGTCCAAATGTCATAGAGCACGACTTTGTCTTTTATTTCTTCAGTTAATTCTTCGGGTGTTGTGTTTAGGTAATGTGCAATCCCTACTAAATCTGGGGCAACCTTGAATCCTGATTTGTCAATTTTTAAAAGTGAGTCTAATTCTGTGAGTGTACTTGTTGACTTTGTTTCATCCAGTGATGCAAAGACCAAGCCTAAGATTCCTACCCCTGCAGCAATAGTGATACCTAAAATCAATGCAGTCCTTATTTCTGATTTCATATGATCATCCTAGTAAAACCAACTCGTTAAGAAGTGGAAAATTTGCAATATAAGCAAGCTGATTTGTAAATACCAAGATTCCTAAAATAATTATGAATGCACCTAAAATTACATTATAGTATTTGAGATGTTTTGACATCGAGCGAATAATTCTTGTGGCTCTTGAGAAAAACACTCCAATCAGGATAAATGGAATTCCAAGACCCAGTGAATATGCAAGTAACAGACTAAATGATATGGACGGGGTGGTAGCTGCCAAAGTGAGTATTGTTCCGAGTATTGGACCTACACACGGTGTCCATCCTGCTGCAAATGCTAAGCCAAACACAAAAGACATTGGATAACTTGACTTTGAATTTTTTGGAAAGAATTTCCTCTCCATATTCAATGCGCGAATTTTTGTAGATAGCAACAAAAAGATGCCAAAAGCAACAATGATGATTCCGCCTACAAAGTTAAGACTCTCCGTAAATTCGCCAGCTGCACTGGAAAGAACACTATTGATTAAAACACCCAGAGTAGAAAATACGACTGAAAATCCTAATACAAAAAATACTGTGTTTAGTACTATGTTTAATCTATTGATTGAAAGGACAGTTCCATTTTTAGACCCGAGTTCTGTGACTGTTGTCCCTGATATGTATGCAAGAAAGGCTGGAATCATTGGTAAAATGCATGGAGCAATAAATGAACTTAGACCTGCAAGCAATGCTACAAGTATTGTTGGATCTGCCACAATGCAACTTCCTGATTTTCCTTTTAAAACATTCTTCCATATCTTTGCCCAATCAAAACGCAATCCATTTTTAACTGGGATGTGGATATTTTTGGTATGAATAAGCGATTTATCATTGTCGGAGTAGTTTTAGGGATTACAGTAACGCTTGCTGTACTTATTGGTTCACCTGCACTTGGCGGTTTTGACGCTATGCGTTAATTGTAGAAATTTTTATAGGCTTTTTCAAAAATTTCAAGTGATTTTTCAATATCCTTTGATGACAGCCATGCCGTGACTGAAATTCTTAATCTTGCCTGATTTTTTGGCACTGTTGGATATCTAATTGGCTGTGCAAATATTCCATTATCAAACAAAAATTTTCCAAAATCCATGGCTGATTTCTCGTTTCCGACAACTATTGGAATTATTTGTGTATTGGAGTTTATCTCATAGCCAATTTGCCTGAGTCCTTTTGAGATTTGCTTGGTATTTTTTTCTAGCTTTTTCTTTTGTTTTTCTCTGTTTGATTCAAATCTTCTCATGGAATACTCTACTAAAAACGAAGGAAGTGCAGAAGTGTAGATAAATGATTTTGATTTGTTTATGCACAAATCAATTACATTGCTTTGTGATGAAACATACCCTCCAAATGATCCTAACCCTTTACTTAGGCTGCTAATGTACAAATCAATTTTTTTTGCAATCCTGAAATGATCTGGTGTTCCCTTTCCGTCTCTTCCAATCACAAAATCCCCGTGAGCATCATCTACAATTGTAATTGCATTTGATTTTTCTGATATCTCTGCAATTTGATTTAATGATGATAGATCTCCATCCATGCTGAATATTCCTTCAGTTATTACAAACTTGTTTTTTCCTTTATGTTTTAATTTTTTATTCAAGTCTTTCATGTCATTGTGTTTGTAAATTGAAATTTTGGCATCTGACAATTTACAGGATTCGATTATACTTGCATGGTTTAACTCGTCACTGAGAATCAAATCTCCTTTTTTTGCCAGAGCTGAAATTGCTCCAAGATTTGCCATGTATCCAGTTGGATAAATCAAGCTGTTTTGATGTGACTTGTGTTTTGCAAGCTTGTCTTCTAATTTTTTATATGATTCATCGTTGCCTGACACCAGTCTAGAGCTTGATTGCAATTGACTTATTTGCATTTTTGTCGTTGGTATGCCCAGGTAATCATTGGAGCATAGATTGAGGAGTTTTTTATTATTGATGGTAATTTGTGAACCGTTAGAAATCCCATATCGCAATTTCCTATGGAGATTGCTTTGTTTTAGACTCTGTAATTCTAAATCAATAAATTTCAGTTTATGCTTGGAGGCCACTTGTAATATGTTGAAATTAGGCATGTGTAAAATCGTTTCTTACATGGGTCTTTTTTCAGTTTAATCTTTGTTCTAAGATGGTATTGGCTCAAGGGAATTCACTCACCAAATTGGAGATAAAAAGAGACGCAACAAGTACAAACGATGATGTTTGAACTTAATGCTGTCCTCCCCTAGAATACTTTAACCTATATTTGATCTGGGTTTTGAAATGAACAAAAGAATCAGTTACCTTCAACTTTACAATCTCTTTCTCCAGGAAGACAATAAACCTGAAACTTGAATAAGATAGTTTTTGAAGAAATATTATCTGTGACATCAATAATTGCAAGAAGAGTTTCTAAATCATCAAATCTCTTTGGAATCTCCCATGAAAACACAAAAATCCCCTGTGAATTTGTATTTCCGTTAAATTCTTTTATGATGTTTTCACCATAATCTTCAATGTCGATAAATACCTGAGCCCTTTCAATTGGTATTTCGTCTCTAAGAACCTGGACTTCTAAGGTTTGTGTGGTGCCACGTCTAATTTGTTTTTCACCCACAATTTTTACTTCTAGCGGCAAAATTTCTTCCACAAAATACTTTCCATCATCAGTTTGACATTGTCGTGGAAATGGTTTCACGATTGGATTTCCTGCAGAAATGCATTCTTCAAAGTTAGTGATTGAGGAAACTTTAGTTGGAATCAATTGGATTGACATGGTTTTACCCCAACCTCGTTCGATTAATTTTTCTACAGAATCTGGTTTAACACATGCAGGAAAATCATTGCTAGATTTTAGAATAATTTGCAATCCTTCAGCACAGATAACATTATTGGGTTTTATGCCATCCGAGATTTGTTTTAGAGGGGGAGGAAAATATACAATTGCATTGGCATTTTGATATAGTAATGCAGGTATAATTCCAATAGATAGGATCAAATATACAAATACAAAAGTCGGTAGGCCCTTCACACAATTACAATCAGAAAATCAGATTTAAACAATATTTTACAAATTTGGCTTGAACCTTTCTTGGGGATAGAAAAAGATTCGATTTAGAATCCATGAGAGACTAGTCTATCATTTTGAGTATAGAAATGGACTAAGATGGGCGTAAAAGTCGTTTTTAGATTTGAGAATGAAACCTGAAATTTATAACTGATTTTGACATAGCTTGCACATGTTTCGAATAGATATCTACCTTCCAAATAATGATGTTATGGAAATTAGTGAGGCACTAAAAAAGATAGATGTTGGAGGTCTGACTGTTATCAAAAAAAGAGGCAGGGGAAGAAGACCTCCGCCAGAGATGCACGCAGGTAAGGGTTCCATGATTTTCACACCACAATTTTCTGACAAATATGTTGTAGAACTATTCATCGACGAGAACAAAAAAGATGACGCAATCAAGATTATTCAAGAGCATGCATCTAGAGGAAAAATCATAATTACACCAAATATTCACATGATAGATATTAGCAGTGGAAAGATTGATTCAGATTAATGCTATATGCATGATAATTGATTTCAACAACATGATTTTAGAAGTAAAAATACATCAAAACTAATTTTTTTTAAATTTTTAATTCCAATTTCAAACTATTTTGCTTTATGGCTAAAATGGGCCCATGGAGGCATGAACCTTTCTTGGAAATAGACAAAGACTCGATTTAGAATCCACTGGGATTTACCCGCCATTTTGGAGATGAAAATGTACACAGTTTGATATGGGAAATTAGAGATTTGAGACTTCATCTAATATGGTATTTGCAAATCTTCTACCTGCACGATTTTTCGTTTTCACAATTTTTACCAAATGTGGACATAGTTCTTTATCATCAAAACAAAGGTTCAATAGATTGTAGTATTCTAATACGATGGAATCATTATTTTCAAGAATTATTTTCTCGATGATATTTTTTGCCCTGGATATTTTGTCTTCAATTGGGAGTTTAGCTATGCTATAATGTAAAAAGATCTTTACAATCTCTTTGTGTCTTTCTCCAATAGATACGGTCAACCTAAATTTTGATATTTTGTTAAATTCATCATTTATTTGTAATAATGCATTATCATATTTCATGTAATATCTTTGCATTAATGGCATGATCTGACGCAATAATATTATGTCAAATTCATAATCTTTTGAAAGATTTCGTTCTGCATCTATTGCAAGTTCTATTATTACAAATGTAAATTTTAACGGATCTCTGGTTTCTATTTTTTTATATTCTACAGGATGCTTCACAAACATATTGTTTAGGATGTTAATGCTGTGTGCTGATAGCAAACCTCGTTTTTTGTCTGCATTAAGAGTTTTTATGATTTTAAGAAGTGTAACAGAAAACAACGAATAATTTTTAGCTGATGCCCCATTTTTTTCAAGACATTGAATTTCAAAATTATTTGCAAACTCGTCTAAAATTCTTGGAATTTGTTCTGCTTGTTCTATATTTCTAAAATTGATTACTTTGATTTTTGTATCTTCAGAATTGGAAGTTGATGCAAATAATGGATTTGCTAGTTTTAATGCACTTTGAATTGTTGTTAATTTGCTTTTATTGCCTTTACCATATTTACTTTTTTGTAAATTCTGAATGGATTGAATTAAAGAATCATGCAATGAAATATTACAACATGGCTTTTTCATAAATGTGTATTAAATCTAAGTATAAACTCATGATTTTTTCC
>JAOUAE010000200.1 GCA_029861085.1 Candidatus Nitrosopumilus sp.
TAGCATAACATCCACCTTCAAAATTAAATGTCCCATTATCAGACCAACCATGTTCGTCATCACCGATTAATTTTCTATTAGGATCTGCTGAAAGAGTTGTTTTACCAGTACCAGATAACCCAAAGAATAAAGCTGTATCTCCTTTTTCACCAATATTTGCAGAACAGTGCATTGGGAAAATATTACGGTCAGGCAATAAGAAATTCATCACACCAAACATGGATTTTTTCATTTCTCCTGCATATTCAGTTCCTCCAATCAAAACGATTTTTCTTGTTAAATCAATTAAGATGAAAACATCGGTTCTTGTTCCGTCAATTTCTGGAACTGCTGTAAAATCATTAATACACAAAATAGTGAATTCAGGATCATGGTCTTTTAACTCGTCATTTGTAGGTCGAATAAACAAATTACTTGAAAACATATTTTGCCATACATGATCATTGATTACTCGAATAGGCAAACGTGTTTCAGGATCAGCCCCTACAAAGCCATCAAAAACAAAGAGTTCTTTATTATCAACAAAATTTTTCATTTTTTCAAATAGTTTTTCAAACTTACCACTTGGAAACTGATGGTTAATCTTTCCCCAATCAATTGTATCATGTGTTTTGTCATCATATACGATAAATCGGTCATCAGGGGATCTGCCAGTATATTTTCCGGTATTTACCGAAAGAGAACCTGTTGAATTAACTACACCCTCTTTTCTTTTAACTGCAAGAGCCACCATTTCATCTACACACAAATTTCTATGTACTTTAGAAGGATTAATTCCAAACGAAGTTAATTGTGATAGAAATTTCTCAGTGGCTGTATTGCCTAGTAATTGAGTCATAGGAACATATCCCTAAAAATAATTTTTTTAATCCCAAGCGAATTCATGAAGTATTCGAACTGCTTTAAGTTTCCTTATTATGTTTTTCTTAATGAAATTTTTCTTGTCTAGGAACGTATTTATTCCAAAATTTAAGAGGCAATTTGATGCCCATTAACAAAGAAAAGATTGCAAAAAGACAAGAGGTAAAAGAACACAATCCAGACTTTGTCCGACCAGAAAGTTGGCGTTATGTTAGACTTCAGACAAATTGGAGAAAACCAAAAGGTATCGATCACCATCAAAGAAAGCAAAAAAGTAGAGGTCGCCCAGGCCTTGTAAAAGTAGGATATGGCGGACCTAAAAACGCAAGAGGATTACATCCTTCAGGATTTACAGATAATTTAGTTTTTAATTTAACAGATTTAGGAAAATTAGATCCCAAAAAAGACGGGGTTAGATTCGGACACAGTGTTGGAACTAGAAAGAGAAAAGAAATCATCGTTAAGGCAATTGAAGGTAAGTTCAAAATTTTTAATGCGAGAGTGAGTGCAAGTGGTAGTAAATCTTAAATCTAAAAAAAGACTCGCAGCTAGAGTTACTGGTGTTGGAGTTCACAGGATAAGATTTGATACAGACCACCTAGATGATATTGCAGATGCAATTACAAGAGAAAATATTCGAAGTCTCATTACAGCCAATACAATCAAAATTAAACCATTTACAGGTACATCAAGAGGTAGAGCACATGAAAAGAAAGCCCAGAAAAATAAAAGAGGTACCACTCAAGGTTCCAAACAAGGAAGAAAAGGTGCAAGAGTAGGTAAAAAAACAGTATATGTTGCAAAAGTTCGTGCATTAAGACGATTGCTAAAGATTGCTAAAGATAGAAAAGATTTGACCAATCCTGAATTTTGGATTCTTTACAAAAAGGTTGGCGGAAATACAGTTAGAAATAAAGCACATCTTAGAACTTTGATGGAAGAAATTAAAGATAAGAGAAAAGATTAGAATCTGTATAGAGTATTTTTTAAATCCACAATTTTTCCGTTTTCAATTTTGATACCCTCGTCATTTAACATCTTAGTTTTTACATGCTCCCCATATGCATAGCCACCAATTTTTCCAGTAGACATTACAACTCGATGACATGGAATAATAACAGGATATGGGTTTTTGTTCATTACTTTACCAACTGCACGTTGTCCATTTTTTAATCCAACAGCTTTTGCCAACTCTCCATAAGTTGTGATTCTACCTCTTGGCACTTCTAGCAATTTTTTAAAAATTTTTTGTTGGACATTCAAAGTTTGATTACCTCAAGTTTTGTGGATTTCAAAAAATCAAGCACTTTCTGTTTGTAAGGTCCCAATCCCTTCCAATCCAGAAGGGCAGTTTTTGCCATATTATTTTGTCTAAGGATATGAGTGAATAGATTTTCATCAAGATCACCTAGAGCATGTTTTGGAATTACAGTTCCAAGGGCATATTTTCCTTCCAATAATTCATCAGTAAATTTTGAAGGGTAATGAGTCCCACCAAAACAAATTGCCACAGGGTGTTCTTTAATTGGTTTGGACATTACTTGGTGAATCAAAGATGCTACAGAATTGCACAAATGCACAT